>JAEZZB010000089.1 GCA_023442495.1 Bacillota bacterium | reverse complement strand
TTTTTAGGTGTATATACATAAAATTTTTAAAAATTAAAAATTTAAGATTAGACTGTAATGTCTAAATTTAGATATTTAAAAAAAATGGTGGTGTGTAGACTAGATCTAACTAATCTGCAACACCACCTTTAAAACGTATTTTTATACTCCCCAATATTTCCATTAATCTTAATTTTCACTCTACTTTTATCAATTATTTTATACATTCCATTGTATAGGGAAAATTTTAGGGATGTCTTTTTTACAATTTTTAGAATTCGACATCCCTTGTAATTTTAAAATTTATTTAAAATATACATTTATTTATAAAATTAGTTTTAATAATCCATAATATTGTATATTTATATAAATATTGCAAATATTAAATCAATTGTTCAATTTCATCAAAACAATTCATTTATTTATTGACAAATTATAAGTAAAATCACTTATTCCCATAAATACATAATTTTTATTATGTAAAAGATAATTTTATAATAACTATTTCACATACTCAAACTTTTCACTCATCCATTTATCAATTTCTTCCTTTGTTCCACGAACTTCATGATTCCCACCGATATTAACGAGTGAAGAGGATTCATAATCTAATCCTGATGTTGCATAGTCGTAGCTAAATGCCTGTCTATTTCTCTCAAAAAGTGGATTTGGTGTTGGTACTACTGATAGAAGTGAACGTGTATAAGGATGAATTGGCTTGTTGAATATTTCTTCACTAGTTCCAGTTTCTACAAGATGTCCTAGGTGAATTACACCAATTCTATCAGAAATATATTTTACCATCGAAAGATCGTGTGCGATGAAAAGTATTGCTATATTTAGATTTTCTTGTATTTCTTTTAATAAGGTTACTACTTGAGCCTGAATAGATACATCAAGTGCTGAAATAGCTTCGTCTGCAATTAATAGTTTTGGTTCCAAAACGATAGCTCTTGCAATTCCAATTCTTTGCCTTTGACCGCCTGAGAATTGATGTGGAAATCTATTAGCATGCTCTGGTGAAAGACCAACCGCTTTTAATGCAGCAAGTACTTTTTCTTCTCTTTCATTTTCATCTTTGTAAAGGCCAAAATTATCTAGACCATTTGCAACTATGTCAAGCACCCTTTGTCTAGGATTTAAGCTTGCCATAGGATCTTGAAAAATCATCTGCATATTTAGGCGAAGGAATTTAGCATCTTCCTTGTTTAATTTTCCAGTAATTTTTCTACCATCAAAATAGATTTCTCCATCTGTTGGATCGTACAGTCTAATAATTGCACGACCTGTAGTAGATTTACCAGAACCTGATTCGCCAACTAGACCATAAGTTTCACCAGGATAAATCTTGAAGCTTACATCATTTATAGCTTTTACGAATTTACCACGACCTAATTTGAAATATTGAGATAAATTTTTCACTTCTAATAGAGGATTTTTTTCATTCATATAGACCTACCTCCTTTTTCATATTAGAAATACGATCTTTTAGAGAATCTGGCATTTCTACTACTGGAGCATGTTCATCTAGTAGCCATGAAGAAACCCTGTGCTTTCCTCCAACATTGTATTGAGGTGGTTCTTCTCTAAAATCGATATTTAGAGCATATGGATTTCTTGGTGCAAATGCATCACCTTTGATAGGTTTTGAAAGGTCAACTGGAGTCCCAGGAATTGGTTGTAGTGTACCTTCAGCTGTGTTTAAGTCAGGCATTGAAGAAAGTAGTCCCCATGTATATGGATGTCTTGGGTCATAGAAGATGTCTTCTACTGAACCTTTTTCAACAATTTTTCCTGCATACATTACAGCTACATAATCAGCAACCTTTGCAACTACCCCTAAATCATGAGTAATATAAATTACAGAAAGATTGTGTTCTTTTTGTAAGTTTTTGATTAGATTTAGTATTTTATCTTGAACTGTTACATCAAGAGCCGTGGTAGGCTCATCGCAGATGAGAACTTGTGGCTGACATGATAGAGCAATAGCTATCACTGCCCTTTGTCTCATACCACCTGAAAGCTGATTTGGATATTGTTTGTATACCATTTCTGGATTGTTGATTCCAACATCATCCAAATATTTTATACTTAATTCTTTAGCTTCTTTTTTACTAATCGATTTATTATGTTCAAGAATAGTTTCTTGTATTTGCTTTCCAATTCTCATAGTTGGATCAAGTGAGGTCATTGGATCTTGGAATATCATAGCGATTTTTTTACCCGAAATGTATTTCCTTATTTGTTTATTTGACATTTGTGTAATATCATACATTTTATTCTTATCGCTTTTATCCCAATATTTGATAAATCCGCTGGTTACTTTTGCATTCTTTGCCATGATACCCATGATGGCTTTCATGGTAACTGATTTGCCAGAACCTGATTCTCCAACTAATGCGACAGTTTCATTTTCAAATAAATCAAAATCTATTCCTCTTATGGCTTTTAATATAGAGTTATTGGTATCAAATTCTATACGTAAATCTCTTATCGATAAAATTCTTTCATTTAAATCTCTTAATTTTACTTTTTCCATAATATTACCTATCTTTCATAGTTGGATCAAATGCATCTCTTAACCCATCAGCTAAAATGTTAAAACTAAACATTAAAATACTTAATATTGCTGTTGGTATAATTGTCATATATGGAGCTGATAAGAATGATTTGAATCCATCATTTATCAATACCCCAAGTGATGCTTGTGGTGCTGCAAGTCCAAGCCCAATAAACGCTAGAAATGCTTCTGTAAATATAGCTGATGGTATAGAGAACATACTCATTACGATTAATTGACCAAGAATATTTGGAAGTATTTCCTTAAAGATTAATTTAAGATTACTACTTCCTAGAGTTCTTGATGCAAGTACAAATTCTTGTTCTTTAAGTTTTAGAACTTGAGCTCTTGTAACTCTACTCATTCCTATCCAACCTTTAATAACTATAGCAAGAGTAATAGATAATATCCCCGGATTCATAATAAGTACCAATAAAGTTACTATTACAGTATCGGGAATACCATTTAAAACTTCTATAAATCTTTGCATTAACATATCGACTTTTCCGCCATAGAAACCTGATATAAGTCCATAACTTACACCAATTGCAAGGTCAATAATTATTGCAAGCAATGCCATATAAAGTGATATTTGCGCCCCTTTCCATGACCTTACCCACAAATCTCTACCAAGTGAGTCTGTACCAAATATATAATAAGTGCCAAGAACATCTTTTGATTTATATAAGTCATTTCCATATTTTTGACCATTTAAAATTCCTAAGTTTTCAACTATCGGAACTTTCGGTGGCAAATATGCATGATCCGTATTTTGAGCATCGAATTTTCTTGCAGAAAGAAGTGGAACTGCTAAAGCCATCACTATAATAAATAAAATAAGATATAACGCAAATTTTGCTGATTTTTTCTTTTTAAAACGATCGAATACATCGACTAAATATGGCTTTTCTTTGTTTATTAAATCTTGTGTTTCGTAGTCTTGCTTTTTAGCAAATTCAAAATCTCTTAAATGTGGTTTCCTAATTTTTTCCATTATTCACCACCCTTTCCAAGCCTAATTCTAGGATCGATTAATCCATATAATAAGTCTATAATTAGCACAGAAACTATAAATAATACCGAATACAAGAAAGCTATTGCTATTACAACATTGTAGTCATTTACAACTATTCCCGTTACAAATAGCTCCCCAATTCCTGGTATACCAAATATTTTTTCTACTACTAGTGAACCTGTCATAAGATTTACAACAAGTGGACCAAGGACTGTAATTACTGGAATCATAGCATTTCTAATGCCATGTTTGAATATTACTTTCTCTTCATTCATACCTTTTGACCTTGCAAGCTCAATATAATCACTATTAAATATTTCAAGCATTTCTGATCTTAAAAATCTTGAAACTGTAGCTATAGTAAACATTGAAAGTGATATTACTGGTAAAATGCTTGATAAAAATCTATTGTTTACTTCATATAAAACAGGTACGACTCTCATTTGTACAGCAAATAGCATAACCAGAAATAGTGCAAACACATATGATGGTATGCTCACTCCTGCTACAGAAACTATTGATGCAAAAGTGTCAACCCAAGTATTATGCTTAAGAGCAGCTATTATTCCGAGCAATGATCCAATTACCGTTCCTAATAAAACTGCTGCAATACCTAGTTCAAAAGAAATAGACACTCTACCTTTTAAAATATCTGTGATTTTAGCGTTTTTCTGAATAACATAAGATTCTCCAAAATCACCTTTTAGCATAAGTGTGACATATCTTACAAATCTTACTGGAACAGGATCATTTAATCCGTATTTTTCATTTATTTGTTCAATCTTTTCAGGTCCAAGCCTCTCATCATTAAATGGAGAACCTGGCATTTTATCTAACATGAAAAATAGTATTAATAAGACCGCAAGTAATGTAAATATCGAAATTGTCACCCTTTTTATAATGTATTTCAACATAATATATATTAGAAGGAAGCTTCTCCCCTTCTTCTCCTTGTTAATTTATACAAGTTTTCCTATGATTTAATAATATCTGTTGGAAAATATCCAACAGATATTATTAAACTTTTCTATTTTAATCTTCTATATAAGCATATTTGTAGTAGTAACTTACTCCAGTTAAATTGTATATCCAACCTTTAACTTTTTGATTCCATAGTGTTGTAGAACCCACTTGATATACTGGTATAGGTCCTAAACCATTAGCTAATAGAACATTTTCAGCTTCTCTCATAGTATTCCATCTATCTTCTAGTGATTGAGAACCGCTTGATGCAAGCTCTACTAATTTATCATATTCTGGATTGCTATATCTATCGAAGTTCATACCATTTCCTGATATATATAAATCTAGATATGTCATTGGATCTGGATAGTCAGGTCCCCATCTATGAAGTGCAAGTTGGAAATCATCATTTCTTTGTAAAGAAATTCTTGATTTCTTAGGTTGTGATTTAAGTGTAATTGTTAAACCATCGATATCTTCTTGAATATCTTGTTGTAAGAATTCAGCAACTTTCTTAGACTCTTCTGAGTCTTCAAATAGTAATTCTAAAGTCAAGTTATCTATTCCTAATTCTTTAAATGCTAATTTTCCATATTCTTTTGCCTTATCTTTTCCTTCACTAAAGAAACCTTCTCCATTATCATCTCTAAAATCCGTTTGTGATGGTGATGTTGCTAGTCCTTTAGGTATGAAACCATAAGCACCTTTTGCACCGTCATTTAACACTTTATTTGCTAGTTCATCTCTATCAATAGCATTTGCAATTGCAAGTTTTAAATTTGAATTATCAAGCTCAGGAACATTTGCACCGGATACTAAAAACCAAAGATATCCGCCAAGCTCTTGTTTCATATCTTCACTTCCTTCGTATTTGCTTATAAGTTCACCACTTATCTTAACAAAATCTGCTTTTCCCGTGTCAAATTCAAGTGCTGCTGTTTGATAATCTTTTGCAATCTTCCAGGTTATAGAATCAAGTTTTACAGCATCCTTATCATAATATTGGTCGTTTTTCACTACTTTATAGCTATTTCCAGAAACCCATTCAGTCATCTTAAATGGACCACTATATATCATATTTTCTGGAGTTTGAGCATATTGATCACCTTTTTCAGTTACAAATTTCTCATTTTGTGGTAAAAATGATCCAAAGGTTAAAATTTTCTTGAAGAATGGCACTGATTTATAAAGTGTAACTTCTAATGTTTTATCATCTAAAGCCTTAACACCTAATTCTTCAAGCGGCTTTTTACCGTCAGATATTTCAGCTGCATTTAACAATCCTGCTGTATCTGCAATATAAGCATATTCACTTCCTACTTCAGGATTCACCAATCTTCTCCAAGCAAATACGAAGTCATTTGCTGTGATAGGATCACCATTAGACCATTTTGCGTCTTTAAGCTTAAATGTATATACAAGCCCATCTTCACTTATTTCTTCACTTTCTACAAGTCCTTTCTGTTCAACAGCATTTTCTCCTTGAACATAAAGACCTTCCTGAACAGCACCGAGCATTTCAAATGAAACTTCATCTGTAGCAATAACTGAGTCCATGGACATAAGATCAGAATTTTTAATTATAGTTAAATCCTTTCCTCCAGTTCCTACTCCGCCACTATCTTTTGGTCCACAAGCCACCAATAGCATAAGAGCTACTAGCAACATAGATACCACTCTTAATTTCCCCTTTTTCATAAGTCCCTCCTAAATAAATTTTTCTAATTATAGTACCTCAAACATATTTAGTCAATATTTTTTATTAAATTGAATAATTAGTACTAAAGTTTATGAATATTTTGTCATAATTAATAACGCGGTGTATATTGTTCATTTTGTATACAATATAGTCGTGTTGTGATATTATAGGCGTTTCGATTCAAAGTCTATATCTCGTGACGTGATGTCCAGTGTTTAAATATACATAGTAGTTTCGTTTCGCTATCGTTTATTTATGTATAATACGTATAAATATTATGATTTGATTGTAGATTTAGCTGATTGGTAGTATGAATTAATAAAATTTTGGATATAATTGTATAGATAAATATACAGAATTATTTAGTTGAGTATCTATGTTTTAAAATAAAAAGCCATTCCTCTCTAATGTTTAAAGAATGACTGCTATTGATATATTAAATTTTAATATATGTATATATCTAAATTTTTATTTTGACATTATAAGTCTATCAATTTGTATATTGCTGTGAAATAATTTGAATTATATTTTTAATTTCTGGAATAAATATATTTAGTGTTTGCTCATGTCCGCAGAAATTTTCAGTTTCATCGACATATTGGGCATCTTTCATCCTTTTACATCCACCTTTGCAAATATTATAATATCTACAACTTTTGCATTTATTAGGTAAATCATAAGGTTTCCTACTATTTAAAAATATTTGTGCAGCTTTTTGATAAAAAAGTTCATTTAAACTCATATCTTTAATATTGCCCATTTTATATTCATCTAAAGCGAAAAAATCACAAGGATAGACACTTCCATCGCCTTCTATGATAAACTGAACTTGACATTTTCCAATCATTCCGCATGCTGTGACTTGTTTTTTTACAATTAAATTAAAAATATCATCAAAATATTTTATCGAGATATAGTTATTATTTTTAAGTTCATCAAGCCATAAAGGTAGCAATTCTGAATAAAATTTGTAGAATCCTTTTGGTGTCAGAGCATATTCATTCTTTTCATCATCCGGATTTCTATCTAAGTCATCTAAACAAGGTATGAATTGTACATATTTTATTCCATTTTCTAATATAAAATCAAACACCTCTTTTGCATGATTTGATAATTTTTCAGTAAGTACTGTTAAAACATTGTATTCTATTTCATATTTGTCAAATAGTTTTTTTGTCTTCATTACTCTATCAAAAGTTCCATTTCCTTGACTATCTAAACGATTTGCATCATGAAACTTTTTAGCTTGATCTATTGATAATCCAACAAGAAAATTATATTTTTTAAAAAACTCACACCATTGTTCATTTATAAGTGTTCCATTTGTTTGAATAGAAAAGTTGAGATTTAATTTTTTAGATTGTCTATCAATACATTCCATTAAATACTCGAAATATTGTAATCCTGCCATTGTAGGTTCACCACCTTGAAACCCAATGGTTAATTCATCACCATCATCCATATCTTTATATATATTTTCTATCATTTTTTCTGTTGTTTCTTTTGTCATATTTCCAAACGATCTCACTTCTCGAAGAGATGAAACATTTGCATAAAAGCAATATTTACATCTCATATTACAAAAAGCGGATGCCGGCTTGACTAGTACAAATATTCTTTTCATTGTTGTTCTTTTTAATTATATAGTTAAATATTTATATATACTTTAATCGTGGTATTCACCCTTGTCCCATTTTTCCAAAAATTCATCAAAATAGTGTTCGTCATTTGTTGATTCTACACTTGAATGTAATTCATTAACTTTTTTAATAAACTCTTCGCTTTCTTTTGTTGGTTTATATTCAGTTTCTAAAAATGTTGTCACAATGTCTTCAATACCACCTTGACCTACAACTCTACCACCAACGCCAATTATATTTGCATTATATTTTTCTTTTGCTTCTTTTGCAGCACATACATCTGCAACTAAAGCTACTCTCGCTCCTTTTATTTTTTGAGCTGAATTAGTAATACCAACTCCTGTTCCACACATTACTATACCTAAGTCGACTTCACCATTTACTACTTTTTCTGCAACTTTTTTTCCATAAATAGGATAATGAGTTCTTACATTATCATAAGTCCCTACATCTATTACTTCATGCCCTTTATCTTCTAGAAACTTTTTTAATTTATATTTCATATCTGTTACTATATGGTCATTTCCCAAAGCTAATTTCATATTCCCTCCTACATCTTATTTAACATATCAATTCTGATTTGATGTCTTCCGCCTGCATAATCGTGATTAATAAATCTGTCAGTAATAGATAAAGCAACTTTTCTACCAATTAATTCATATCCCATAGTCACGATATTTGCATTATTATGATCTCTTGTCATATATGCAGTATGTTCATCATTAGTTTCAGATGTAATTATATTCTTATGTTTTGCTGTAACCATAAATGGTGCGATTCCAAAATCATCAATTATTATCGCTCTATTTTCTTTAGGTGCATCAAGAACAAATTCTGCTGCATTTTGTGATAATTCAAACACATCATCGTTTTCATCTAAAGTAAGTTCAACTTTATTTAATGATTCGATATATTCTTTTATACTATTTGCCAAGGTCTTTCCACCTTTAGTATATGAAAGTATTAATTTCATTCTTCCTCCTCATTTAATTCTAATCTTTCAAATTGTTCCTTTGGTGAATCATGAAATTTCATTAAATCTTTCATGATTTTTTTATATTTATTTTCTAATATCGTATTCCCAATTAAATTATTATTTTGAGCATAGTCTTCATCTATATTAAATAGATAGGATTTCCCAATTAAACTTAATTTTGTTTTTTCAGAAGCTATTTGTGAAGGTATATCTATTGGAACTTTATATACTGGATATTTTGTTCTTTTAAGGAATCTACCCATTTCTACTTTTTCTTCTTCACCTTTTCCTAAAAATCCTCTTATTTTGCTAAGAGATGTAGTGTATTCATATAGAGGCTTGTTTTCACTATTTGGCGCTCTAAAGTAGGTGTATTTCCCATCTGTCACATTCATCTGTAAGCCATGATATCCAAATAAAACAGCATTTTCTTCTTTTTCTTTCTTTTCGTTTTCAAGTTTCTTAAAAATTGATTTTCCTTTTACAGTATCGGGCGTATCTAATTTATAAAAATCAAGAATTGTCGGCATAAAGTCAATTGCTTGAGTTAAATCATTTATCTCTTCTCCCTTAAGATAATTGTTTGGGAATTTTATAATCAACGGAATATGTGAAAGTTCATTATACATAGGCATAACATTTTTGCCTAAATATCCATGCTCTCCAAAGAAAAATCCATGATCTGATGTAACTATTATCATAGTATCATTAAACTCTTCTTCACTTAAAGAATCTATAAATTTTCCAAAGTAATCATCTGTCATTGTAACTAATGCTTTATATCTAGTTTCTAAATACTTAGCTGCTTCATTAGGTACATTTAGCTCCCCATATTCTGGTATTTCAAAATAATCTCTATCTAAATCAACTTTTGCATACATATCCATATATGAATCATCTACATCAAATGGTTCATGCGGATCAAATGTTTCAACCATTAATAAATAATTATCTTTATTTTTATTTGTCTTTATCCAATCTATTGCATCTAAAAAAGTCTTTGGTGAAGGGTAATCATCAGGTTTTCCTTCCCATTCTTTTCTATTTAATTCATATTGTCTTCGTACTCTCCCATAAAATGTATTTGGCATCAAAGGATCATCAATTTGTGAAATCCACGGATCTCCTTCTTGACCACGATTGAATTGCCAAGTATCAAATTGTTGCACATATCCTTCCCCACCTGTTCTAAAATAGTGAGTATGGTCTGTTATTATATGTGTATATATTCCCGCTTTTTTCAGCAATTCAATAAGAGTTATATCATGTGCTTCAATAGGACCCCAAGATCTTTCTAAGAAGTTCAGCCTTCCTGTAAAAATGTCCCTTCTAGCAGGCATACATGGTGCAGATCCAATCCAATGTTGTCTAAATACTGTTGCATTTTTAGCGAATTTCGATAAGTTAGGAGCTATAACTTGGGTTTTGTCATTATAGCAATCTAAGACATCTCTCCTTAATGTATCCATTAGAATTAATATTGTTTTCATATCTTCTCCTTAAATAAAAAAGGGATTGATAATGCAACCCCTTAATTAATTATTATACTAAAATACCTGCTACTGCAAGTAAAATACTTAATACTAATACTCCTAAAATCAATCCTGCTGAATGTTTTCCATTTGTCTTTTTAAGGAATAGATAACATAAGTATACAACAATTGATGGTAGAAGTGCTGGCATAACTTTATCAAGAGATTCCTGTAATGATATCGCGCCTTCACCAGCTGCAAATTGTATTCCTGTTTGTATTTTAACTACACTTGGTATTAAAGCTCCAACAACGGTCACACCGAGAACATTAGCAAAATTTGATACTCTATCGAAAATGTCCATTCCGCCTTCGCCTTCTAGTATCTCAATTCCCTTTTGATATCCCATTGTAAAGCCATAATATTTGAGTGGCCAATATAAGATATTAATCATTAAGAACATAACTAATGGACCAATTAATGAGCCGTTGGCTAAAGATAATGACGCTCCAATTGAGCCTGCAATTGGATACCATGTAAGATTAAGAAGTGAATCTCCAAGTCCTGCAAATGGTCCCATCAAACCTGTTTTAATACCTCTGACACCATCTTTTTCATCTTCATTGGTTTTTTCTTCCATAGCTATAGTTATACCTGCTATAAGAGGTATAGCTGTTGGATGCGTGTTAAAATACTCTAAATGTCTATTTACAGCATTTTTTTGCTCCTCCAAAGGTCTATCCTTGTAAATTTCATCAATAGCTGGCGCCATTGCATAGGATAATCCCAGACTTTGCATACGTTCATAATTATGAGAGAATTGATTTACTTGACTTCTGATAAATACTTTTCTTAAAGTTTCTTTTCTTACTTTTCCCATTATAAATCATACTCCTCTTCTTCGTCTTTACTAGATATATTGTTTGATATATTATTTGCCTTTACTTTACCTGTTTCTATAATTATATCATATAAAGCTCCCATAGAAGCACCAATCATAGCAACTGCTAATAATGGCAATCCTAGATAAGCTGACATGACAAATCCCATTATTAAAAATATCCACATATTTTTCTTCATCATAAGTGTTAAAAGCATAGATAAACCAACTGCTGGTATAATCTTTGATGCAACACTAAATCCTGATAATACATTTGCTGGGATGGAATCTAATATATTTTGAACGAATTGTGATCCAAAGTAAACTGCTAAGAAAACTGGAACAGCTCTACTTAAGAAGAACATTAATCCGCCTAAGAAATGTAGTTTAGTAAGTTTTATAGCTTTACCACCTTCAGCAATCTTATCTGCTCTATGAACAAGAGAGATATTAGTTGTCATGACCAACATATTGATTTGTTGTACAAGTAATGATACTGGAACAGCAACTGCTACTGCTGTTGATATAGCGGTCGCTATATCTCCTCCTCCTAATATACCTACTGCAGCACCTACTACAGTTCCTGAAATAACATCTGGTGGAACATAAGCACCGATATTATTTACTCCTAACCACATTAGCTCAAGTGTAGCACCGATAATAATTGCAGTTTGCATATCACCTAAAATAATACCTACACCTATTGAAGCTAATAGCGGTTTTCTAAATCCTAAATGTGGACCTGATTGATCAAGTTGACACAATCCAGCCCAAATTGCTAATAGCAATGATTGTAAGAAAATACCCATCTTAACCTCCCTTTTTTTATTTGTCTTTTATTAAATCCTTTACATTTGTTTTTTCATCTCTTGTAGTTGTTTGTGCAAATATTTGTACGCCTTCATTATTTATAAGCTCTTTTAGAGCAGCTATCTCTTCTTCTGTAGCTGATACATTTTTTATTAATCTAATTCTATTTGGATTAAATCTCATTCCGCTTATATTTACATAATCAAAATCTAATCCTCCTTTTTTAACTTCTAGAAGTTCAATAGGATTAGCAAATAATAGCATTGTGCTTTTTTTAATTGCAGTTTTCTTTATTACTTGTAGGAATTTTTCAACCGTAAAAATAACTACTTGCACTCCTGGTGCTGCAAGACCGGCAATCTTCTTTTGTATTGGATCATTCGCAGTTTTGTTATCGACTATAATTACTGATTCAATACCAAAATCCTTTATCCATGTTGTAGCAACTTGCCCATGTATCAATCTATCATCTATATTAATTATCTTTATAGCCATATTCCCTCCATTTTAGTTGTATTATTAAAGTTCAAATTCATCATCTTCATTTTCTTCAATTTGATCAATTCTAGTTAAAGCAAAACTATGAGTATTCTCGATTAGTTCGATAGCCTTTTCTTTTGTCAATTTGTCATTTGTAAGTACTTCTAACAAAACTGGTAGAGAATATCCTGCATATGCAAGCATTTCATTTCCTTCATAAATTGCTCTATTAATTGTATTAAACGGTGTTCCCCCAAAGATGTCAGCAAATACAATAATAAATTCAACATCTTCTTTATTTTTTAAATGATTATATTTTGTATTAAAATTTTCTCGAAATTGTTCTAAACTTTCTCCTTCTTCTAAAGCTACAGTATCTACATTTATTTGTTTTCCAGCAATCATCTCTACAACTTTCAATGATTCAACTGAAAAAAGTCCATGACTAGCTATGATTACGCCAAAATTTCTCATATATCCCCCTCGTTTAGTTCTATTTTATTTAATTAAATGATAATAAACAATAGGTTTTATACGATATATTTAATTTATGACAAAATAATATATATTTTATATTTAAATAAAATGTTTTTATATTATTTTTTATAATTTATCTATTAGATAAAGACTGTATTAACAAATTTGGCACTTTATATATTATCTGAAATTCTTTATATATAATATTTAAAACTTCACTAATATATTCAATATATTGGTGAAGTTTTTATTAATCATAGTATTTTATTTAATACTTATCTAAATATTAATTTTTATAAAATCATCTAATCTATTATGTTTGGAACTTGATATTTGCGAATATATGGATTTTTCAAAATTCTTTTTTTTATTATTTTTTAAAACATAATTATCCACTAAAAATAAAGCTATCGCAATAATTACTGATAATTCCAACTTTATTTTCCCTATAAAGTAAAATAATAAAAACATTAGAAAGCTTATTATAAGTGATATTATAAGCATATTTTTTTTGTATTTCTTGAATTGAGCATTACTAACTTTTTCAAAATAATTAATTATATCTATGTGTTCTTTTGATAAAATAATTTTTTCCTTGGAAGATAGCATAATTAGTTTTGCAGAAAGATATTGTCCGTCAAAATAATTTTCTTCCATAATATATTTTTGTCCAAGTATAGCAAGTATTGTTCCAAAGTCTTTCTTGTTTTGTCTTTTATTTAATTCTTGATCTAAAAAATTATCAAAACTTTTATCGTATTTGCTATCATTGTCTAAAAATTTTTGCACTAATTTATTCATTTATTCCTCTTCCATGTTCTTATTTAATTTTTTGTATTGACTTGGTGTAATATATTCATAATTTTTAAATGTTCGGCTAAAATAAAACTGATTTGAATATCCTAGTTCTTGCGATATTTCATTAATAGATTTATTAGTATTTATCAACATATCTTTTGCTATTTTAATCTTTTCTTTATTTACATAGTCTATAAAACTTACAGAAGTCTTTTTCTTAAAAATTCTAGAGAAATAAGACTGAGAAATGTTCAAATAAAGAGATATTTCCTCTAAGCTTATTTTCTTATTTATATTATTTGATATATATTGTTCAGCTTTTATAATATACTCTTTGTTTTTATAATTGTTTATTTGCTTATTATATTCTATAAGCGATCTAACTAAATTCTTGGCATTTATAGACAATATATCAATAGTATCTGATGATTTTATTAGCAATTTATACATTTTTTTATCAAAAAATATGTCAGAATCGTAAAACTGCGTACTGATTTTGTTGTCGATTAACCCATAGAAAAAATCTTTAGTATCTTTAATATTAATTTTATTTTTTATAAAATAATTTATTGCTTGATTGGTAAAATATATGGCATTATCAAAATTATCCTTGTTTATCCACGTTAATATTTTTTTTGATAATTTGTTGTCGTTTTTTAGTCTTGTAAAATTTACCATATTATCTTCATTAACAATTGCAGAATTTGAAATGTAATATTTTGACTCTTGAATTTCTATTAAGTTTTTATATCTATAAAGAAAGTCATCAATGTCAACTACCTGTGTACTATATCCTATACTTATGGTAGAAAATAGACTTTTAGATTTATCTAATAAATTTTTTAATATCGATTGAACATCCGATTTTTCATATATATCGTTTGGAAAGAATAATACACAACTATGTATTTTTGAATATCCCAAATATATATCTTTGTCTAAATTATTTTCTAAATAAGTCTTAAACAATTGTTCTATTTTCTTTCTAGAAATATTTAATAGTCTATACCAATAGACAATATTATCTATTCTTACAATTGCTAAATAGTACTTTCTATCATTAGTATATATCCCATTACTTCTTAATATTTTTTTCAAATCATAATTATCAACTTCTTGATTATCTCTTATATTAGAAAGCATCATACTAAGTTTCGACTTTCCATCTGGAAGTTTGGTTAATTTGTTTTCTGAAAATACTTTTTCCAAATAATTAAAATCTTCTTTTACTATCATTTTCTTTAGAATAACATCTGAAATATTTCTTTTAAGACATTCTCTCATAAAATTATAAGATGGTTGATCTACAAGTAAATACCAGATAATTTTTTTGTCATTGAAATTATCAATATATTTAAAAACATGTTCTTCTAAATTTGTTACATCTATAAAAACCAAATTATAACCATATTCATATTGAAAACTTTCAGCTTCTTCTAAATTATCCGCCGTATTTACGATATTGATATAGAAGTTTTTTTCAATAAGTTTATTCAATATATTTATTGAGTCTTTCTTTTGAACATTAATAAATAACAAGCTTATCGGTTTTAGCATATCCTACTCCTTAAAAATATTATATACTTAAATTTAAAAATAGTATATTTTTGTAAAAATAATATATATTTTTTATTGGAATAATTGTTTTATGTCTGTTTTTAATCTTAAAATAATTATAATATATAGTATATAATTTAAATATAAGGAAGATAAAATGAATAAAAATAAAGATACAATAAGTATTTTAGAAATGTTTATGATTTTCTTAAAGATTTCAACTTTTACTTTTGGTGGCGGTTACACCATTGTGCCCGTCATTAAAGATGAGTTTTCAATTAAGAGAAAATTAATATCAGAAAATGAAATGCTAGATATTGTGTCAATTGCTACATCTGGACCTGGACCCATGGCTATTAACGCCTCTATTTTGACAGGATACAGGCTTCATGGTGTTTTTGGTGCAATAATGGCTGCCATTTCTTCAGCTATACCTTCCCTAGTAATTATTACAGTAATTTCATACTTCTATAGAGAGTTTTCAACTAATTATTATGTGAAAGCCGCTTTAACTGGTATGGGCGGAGTAATTGCGGCAACTCTTTTAATCACATCATATGATATGGCTAAAAAAGCACTTGTTACTAATAAAATTTTTGGATCAATCATTATGGTGTCTGCATTTATTGCAAGCTTTGTATTTAGCATAAATACCGGTTTAATAATCCTTTTTGTTGGATTATTAGGTCTTTTAGTGTTTAGCATAGTTGAGGAGGATAAAATTCCATGATATTATTAAAATTATTTTTAACTTTTTTACAGATAGGGATTTTAGCATTTGGTGGTGGTTATGCAATTTTGCCATTCATACAAGATTTAGTTGTTGAAAAACATGCATGGTTAAGTTTTAGAGAAATGGCTGATGTGGTAACTATTTCTCAAATGACACCAGGCCCGATTGCCT
>JAEZZB010000074.1 GCA_023442495.1 Bacillota bacterium | reverse complement strand
AACCAATCAATAAGGAATATTTATCGTAAATATAATCTAGTATTCTTTGGTCTAATTGGTTTCCACCAAATTTTAGATTTTTAGAAAGCACTATACCATTCATCGAAATAATTGCTATTTCAATATTCCCTGCTCCTAAATTAACTATTATTCTTCCTTCAGATTTATTTATATCGAATCCTGCACCTAGTGCAGCCGCTAGAGATGACTCAAGAATATAAACTTCTCTTGCTCCAGCATAAATAGACGCATCTTCAATAGCTCTTAATTCAATATCATTGATACCAGATGGTGCATTAATAACAACTTTAGGTTGTATAATTGAAAAACCACCTAATACTTTTTCAATATAATATTTCAATAAAACCTTAGTTGTATCAAAATCTGATATCGATCCATCTTGGATAGGATTCACTACTGCAATATTTTCTGGAGATTTACCATACATTTCTAGTGCTTTATCTCCTATTGCAATATATTCACCACTTTTTATATCAATTGCAACTTGAGATGAACCTTTAATAATATCTTTATTTTTATCTTTATAAACTAATGTGCTATCGCTTCCTAAATCAATAGCTAGGACATTTCCAACATTAAATATCATACTTTTTCCTTTATTAAACCTTTTTCTCTAAAACTAATATATTTATTATCTCCGATAACTATATGATCTAAAACTTTTATTCCTACATATTCGCCTACTTTTACCAATCTATCAGTTATAAGAATATCTTCATGACTAGCTGTAGGGTCACCGCTAGGATGATTATGACTAATCATAATTGAATTTGCATTATGCATAATAGCATCTCTAAAAACTTCCCTAGGATGAACTAATGTCTGATTAATAGTACCTTGGGAAATTGTTTTAATTGAAATAATTCTATTTTTTGTGTCTAATAATAAAACTACAAATTCTTCCTTATACGAATCTCTGAAATGTTCAAATAAATATTCCGCTACTGAGTCTGGATTAGTAAGTGAAATCCTTTCCATCTTATCAATTTTAGATAATCTTTTTCCAAGTTCCAAACCAGCAACTATCCTTGAAGCTTTTGATAAACCAATTCCATCTATTTTTACTAATTGTTCAATATCGGTATACAACAAACTTTTACTAGTATGCTTTTTATGAAGAATTTCGTCCGCAAGTTGTATTGCGTTTTTCTTCTTTGTTCCGGAACCTATTAAAATAGCTAATAGTTCTGAATTACTTAATGTTTGTCTTCCATAAGAAGCAAGTTTTTCCATCGGTCTTTCATTTTTAGAAATTTCTTTGATTGTATAATTTTCCATGTCTTCTCCTTAAATTTTTTCTAAAATTTTATTTAAATGAGAAGCCACATTGTATGAGCCGAGTCCTACAAAATATCCCGTAACAATAGCTATTAGAGTTAAAAACGGGAAATAAGTAAATAACATAAGTGACTTCAAAATATAAGCCGCAGCAGTTACCTGAGCGAAATTATGTGAAACAGCACCTATTATACTCACCCCTATAACACTAAATATACTCCATTTTGTATGGAAATATTTGTAGGCAATCCACATCATAATTGTACTAAATATAGCACCACTAAAACTATATATAAAACTTGGACCAAATCCTATTATCATCATTAATAATACCGATTTTAAAGCAGCTACAAGCAATCCTTTCTTGAATCCATATAAAATCAGCGTAACAAGTATTACCATATTCGACAAACCAAGCTTTGCACCTGGCATAGCAAATGGTAAAGGAATTAAACTCTCAACTAATGATACGGCAAGAGCTAAAGCTACTAAAAGTGCCGTATATACTAAATCCCTAATATCTTTACTCATAAATTAAAAAACAAAACTATCGATATCATCGTTTATAGCATCATTTGCTTTAATCTCTACAACTAATCTATTTGGTAAACATACTAATAATTGACCAACTTTTCCAATTTTTCCCTGTTTAACACATAATTGATCAGGACATGAAGCTTCAATAATTCGCACCTCTTCATCTCCAAATTGAAGTACGTTACGACCAAATTCTGTTTCTAACACATATGTTTCACCAATAATATCATCAGAAAAATCAATAGTTTTTATCTCTTTACCATTGATTTGTATGCTGACATATTTTTTTTCTAAATTATTATTGACAGTAGACATATAATAAGCAAATAAAATACTAAATATAATTAAGACGATAACTAATACTTTATCTCCTTTTGTTAATTTCAAATCAGTCTCCTAAAAATTAATTTTATCATATTTGAATTATATTATAAATTAAGATTGTAATTTCATATTTTGGACATCAGATAAAACATATACTCAACATTTAAACCCCACCAATTGTTTAAGGATTAGCCTGCAAATAGCGTTTGGGAAAGTTCTAAATCCATAAGCTTTAGTTCTTTTACAATATAATTTTTCATAATTTCCTACAAGAAACAATCTAATTGAATCTTAAATTCTATATTATATTTCTATATAACTTCTAATATTATATCACAAATATTTTTGTATTAAATCCTAAAAATTTAAAAAAGTTTTGTTCAATTAAAATTGTAATTAAATATCTTGATTTCACTTTTCTAGACCTTTTAGCTTAGAAATTGTTTGTTCTTTTTTCCGTAGATCAAACAAAAATTGAATTAAATATATTGAGTCGTAGTTTTTTTTTATTTCCTTATTTAAATATAATTGTTTATTTTTAAGCGCATCCGTTTAATATTTCATATTTATAAAATTCAATACTAAAATTAACTTCATAACAAATCCTAATTCAATCATATACTATTTTTTATTATAAACTAAATTAATAAAAAGCGGTTACTTTGTGAAAGTTTTACCGCTTTTTATATTAAGTCATTTTACAACTTTTTATTGGTAGAATTTTACTTAATCAAATACATATAACCACTTACACCATTGTATGTTACATATATCCAATTTGAGCCTTCTAGTACTCTACCTCTTAATTGAGTTCCTTTTGGTATTGTTGTTAATACCTTACCATTTGGTAATGATCTTAGATTCATAGTTACTAAAGTTCTGTATCTTTGTTCATTTGATTTTACTAATCCTGGTTTATAAACTGATACCTTTTGGCCATCTATTTCTAAGTCTATCCAATTAGTATTCTTTCCATTTATAGTTCCATATGCAAATGTTCCATAATTCATGAATCCTACTAATTGTCCATTAGGTTCTGTTCTTACATTCAATCCTAATGAATATCCTGCAAATTTGATTGGATCTTTAGATACTATTTGTTTATATACATAAGCTTTCTTGCCATTGTATTCAATTTCTAACCAATTTGAACCTTCAGGATCATATTTACCTGTGATTTCTTTTCCTAGTGGTATTGATCCTAATAGCTTACCATTTGGTGTTTCTCTTACATTTACATGTTTAGAATAGCCTATGAATTCTTTCATTAGAACTGCACCTTCTAATGCTTGATCTATTTTTGCTACCATTTCATCAATTTCTTCTTGACTTATTTCTTCTTTTTCGATTAATGCTAAAGCTTCTTCAAGAACTTCGTCTAATTCTTTTCTAGATCTATCGTTTAAGTCTTTTTCTAATGATTCCTTAACCTTTTCAATCTTTTCTGTTAGAACTTCTAGGTCTAATTCTTCTGGTTTATCTTCAAGATTTTCTATTGCATCTTGTAGATCTTGAACTGCTTTATCTACATCTTCTTGTG
>JAEZZB010000048.1 GCA_023442495.1 Bacillota bacterium | reverse complement strand
TGATAGATGAGTATAATGGAGTAAAAAAATAATGACTATAGAAGAAGTGAAAGAGTGGCTTAATAGAGCCTACAGAATAGATGAGGAAATCGAAAGAGAAAAAAAAGAATATATTAGACTTGATGATGTTAAAAATTCAGTTGGTGGTAGTAATCTAGACAAGCCGAACGTTCAAACTTCTGCTCCTAAAAGTGCTAATTTTGAAAATAGAGTAATCAGGCTTGATGAAATTCAACAAAGTATAAAAGAAAGAATAGTTGAAAAAGAAGAGATCAAAGAAGAAATAACAAAAACTATTAATATGCTTGATGATCACTATCAAAGAAAAGTTATTATACTTAGACACTTTAATTATTTGGATTGGTATAAGATAGAACTTGAAATGAGTTACTCAAGAAAGCAATGTTTTAGAATATATAACCAAGCTATAAGGAATATAAAAGATATGATGGATAAAGATGACACACAATGACACTATCACTAATGTTATTATAATATTGTGGAAGATTAAAGACTGAAAGAAAATTACAACATATAAGAAAATTAAATGTATAGACTAGAGTTTATCAGTCTTTTATTACTTCTATATCATATACTTTATAAGAGATTGCACCTCCTGCAGTCTCTTTTTTAGTACATAGAAAAGGACTGGTGATATGAAAAAACTAACAATTAAACAAAAAAAGTTTGCTGATGAATATATCATCAGTGGTAATGCTACAGAAGCAGCTAAAAAGGCTGGGTATAGCAAAAAAACGGCATCTGTAATTGGAGCTGAAAACCTAATAAAACCTAATATTTCAAAATACATAAGAGAAAGGCTCGATGAACTTAAAAAAGCTAGAACAATGTCCATTGAAGAAGCTATAGAAAGAACATCATCAATAGCTAGAAGAGAGCTACAAAAGGGATACTCAAAAACTATAAACAAAATAACTGGAGATATTGAAAAAGAGGTCGAGTATTATTTCACGCCTACAGTTGAAGAAGCACAAAAGAGCTTGGAGCACATTATTAAACTTAATGGTGGATTTATAGACAAAGTAGACCTTACAGCAGAATCAAGAGTGGTGATAGTAGATGACCTTGAAGATTAAAAAGACAAGTGAGTATGTAGGTAGTGGATATAATGAGTTTTGGAAGTTTAAGGGCAGATATAGAGTTGTAAAAGGATCTAGAGCAAGTAAGAAATCAAAGACAACAGCCTTATGGTATGCAACTTTTCTAAACAAAAAAGGATTTGAAAAAGCTAATCTTATAGTCTTTAGAAAAACATATAGAACATTAAAAGATTCATGCTTTACAGACTTAAAATGGGCATTCACTAGACTTGGTGTAATAGATGATTGGGTATTTACATTAAGTCCGCTAGAAGCAACTAGAAAAAGCACAGGACAAAAGATTTTATTTAGAGGACTTGATGATGTATTAAAGATTACATCGGTTACAGTAGAAAATGGACACTTGTGTTGGGCATGGATTGAAGAAGCTTATGAAATAATGAATGAAGATGATTTTGATATGCTTGACGAGTCTATAAGAGGTGAAGTACCAAAACCTTTATTTAAGCAATGGACCATTACCTTTAATCCGTGGAGTGAAAGGCACTTCCTTAAAACAAGATTTTTTGATGTAGAAGATGATGATATATTAGCAATTACAACCAATTATTTATGTAATGAATGGCTTGATGATACCGACTTACAAGTATTTGAAAGAATGAAATTACATAATCCTAGAAGATACCAGGTAGCTGGACTTGGTAATTGGGGTATAGTTGATGGATTAGTGTTTGAAAATTGGAAAGAAGAAAAATTTGAAATAAAAGATACTGGAGATAGTATCACAGTAGCAGGTTTAGACTTTGGTTATACCAATGATCCATCTGCTTTTTTTATTGGATTTTTAAATGAGAGTGAAAGAAAGTTATATGTCTATGATGAAATTTACAAAAAGCAAATGAGTAATAAAGACATATACAAAGAGATTAAAGCCTTAGGATATTCAAAAGAAAGAATAACTGCAGATTGTGCTGAACCTAAATCAATCAATGAATTAAATGAATTGGGATTAAGAGTAAAAGCAGCTAAAAAAGGTAAAGACAGTATTTTAAATGGTATTCAATGGATTCAAGATTTAGAGATTATAATTCATCCTAGATGTAATAACTTTTTAACTGAAATAAGTAATTATCAATGGGCTGAGGATAAATTCGGACAAAGATTAAATAAGCCTGTTGATGATTTTAACCACCTTATAGATGCAATGAGATATGCAGTTGAAGATTATATTCAAGGAAAGATAAAAGCAAAAACATTCAAAAGTATATTTTGACATTAAAAAGGAGAAACGATGGAAAACTACATATTTACTTTTTCTAAGGAAGAAGATATCACACCAAAAGTAGTACAAGACTTTATTGATAAGCATAGAAGAGGTCTTCATAGATATGAAAGATTAAATAATATGTATTTAGGCAATTATGATATTTTGCTTAAGGAACAAAAGGCGGAATATAAGCCTGATAATAGACTTGTTGTCAATTATGCTAAATACCTAACTGATACATTTAACGGATACTTTATAGGAGTACCTATTCAAACAAGTATTGAGGATAATGACTTAAATGAAAGTATAACTGAGTTTAGAAGACTTAACTCAATAGATGATATAGAAGCAGAAATAAGTAAAGATGCTGATATATATGGACATGGATTTGAGTATTTATACCAAGATGAAGAAGCTAACACGAGAGTAACTTATGTATCACCAACTAATGCATTTATAGTATACGATGATACAATCGCAAGAGAGCCTTTATTTGGAGTTTATTATCAATTAGATGGATCTAATATAAAAGGTGAACTACTAACCAAGCACGAAAAAATAACTTTATCTGGAACACTTGCAGAAATTAAATTTATTGATGAAGAAGAACACTTCTATGGAGATGTACCATTAATTGAATATGCAGAAAATGAAGAAAGGAAAGGAATATTTGAATCAGTAGAAACACTTATAAATAGCTTAAATAAAGTATTAAGTGAAAAGGCTAACGATGTTGACTATTTCTCAGATGCTTACTTAAAAATATTAGGTGCTGATTTAGATGAAGAAACATTAAAAGCTTTGAGAGATAACAGGGTAATTAACTTATCTGGATCAAACTCAGAAAAGGTCGTTGTTGATTTCTTAGATAAGCCAAATGCTGATGAAACTCAAGAGAATTTAATTGATAGATTAGTAGACTTTATATATCAAATATCAATGATTGCAAATATCAATGATGATACATTTAACTCAAGAACATCAGGTGTAGCACTACAATATAAACTACTACCAATGTCAAACCTTGCAATGACAAAAGAACGTAAATTCAAGGCAAGCATGATGAGAAGATATAAGATGATATTTAACTTACCTACAAATGTACCAGCTAATAAAAAAGATGATTATATCAATATAAAATTAGTATTTACAAGAAATGTACCAAATAATATCAGGGATGAAGTTGAAACAGCAAAAGGTCTTGCAAGTCTAACATCACAACAAACAGCCTTATCAGTATTATCAGTTGTAGATAGTCCACTTGAAGAAATTGAAAGAATGGAAAAAGAAAATTCATCTAAACCACTTGATTATGATTTTCTAAAAGAGATAAAAGATGAACAAGAAAACGTATAAGTACTTTAAGGATAGGGAGAGAAAACACCAGGAAGAAAAAATCAAAGATGATGAAAAGTTTTCTAAAGTACTTGAAAAAGAATATCAAAGAACATTAAGAGAAATAGAAAATCGTATAAATTGGTGGATTGGTAAATATGCTGATGATAATGAAATATATATAGAACAAGCAAGACAGATAGTTAGAGAAGCTGATATAAAAGAATTAAAAGAAAAAGCTAAAGAATATGTAAAAAATAAAGACTTATCACCAAGAGCTAATAAAGAGATGAGAATCTACAATCTTAAAATGAAAATAGCTCGTGATGAGTTATTACAAAAATACATTGATCTTGAACTTGCTAAACTTGGAACCAAAGAAGAAAAGCTATTAGAAGATAGGATATTTAATGAAACCGAAGAGGAACTTAAAAGACAAGCTGGAATACTTGGAGATAGTCTAATTAGCAAAGAAAAGATAAAAGATGTATTTAATCAAATAGTAAATGATTCGCATGTATCTGCACACTTTTCATATTATATCTGGACTAACATTAAAGAGCTTAGAAATGATTTACAAAATGGACTTAACAGGTCGATATTAAGAGGACAAAATCCTAACGTTTGGAAAAAAGACTTATTTAAGCATTTCAGAGGAAGAACTCAAAAAGCAGAGTTTGCAGCTAGACGTCTCGCAGTAACAGAAACAGCAATAGCACAAACTAAGGCTGGATTAATAAGTGCAAAAGAAAATGGATATGATAAAGTAATTGTTATAACCGAACCTGGAGCATGTAAAGAGTGTAAGCCGCATGATGGGAATATAATAGACTTAGATGAAGCTGAGATGGGAAAAAATGTTCCTATATGGCATCCATTTTGTAGATGTACTGTTGCTGCTTATTATGAATATGATGATGAGGACATACTAAGAAACGACTTAAAGAAATTTGATTCTATTAGAAATAAAAAAGACATGGATTCTATTAGTGAGATTTTTAGCAAAGAAAAGTATTATTTAGGAAGTGTTAAGGCGAAAATAAACCTAAACAAATATCCTTTTAATAAAAAAGTATATGCAACTAAATATGATCTTACTAGAATACTTTATAGACATGGAACTGAAATAACTAAAAATGCAATGGAGAATTTATTTTCTTCAATATCGAATCCAGAAATACTACTTAAACATAGTAACAATCATAATACTAAAGACAACAGACTAATTATATTAAATAATATCAAAGGAGACTCATCACATTTTACTGAAATGATTATAGTTGAGAAAGAAAATAATCATATTATACACTTTTTAATGAAAAATAATATTAGAAAAAAAAGGATAATAGAAAAGCACGAATTGTTGAATTTTTCAGAACAATCTGATAATATATAGTTAAGATATAGAGGTGAAGAATCTGTCGTTCACGGGCTAATAAGTTGCAGATGTAGGAGATGGCAGTCCTACCTATATCTTAAATTAAAAAAAAAGTATTTTTAAGCACACTAACTAATTACAGATGTAAAAGGTTAGATGTGCTTTTTTAGTACAAGGAAGTAACTAATGATTACAATATTGACAATGTTAAAACTATTGGGATATATCAATTTATCATGGTTAATAATATTTAGTCCTATTATACTTTATGTATTAGCTTTGATAATATCGTTTATTTATATAATAATTAAAAACAAATAAAAGTCATACAAGGAATTTCGCTACCTTATGACCTTTAAGCAAGGACAATGCCTTGCTTTTTTTATGCCCAAAACATGCTTAAGGCTTAAAACTGTGCAAGAGAATATAGTCAGACATGACTCAAAACAAGAAAAGGAGAGAAATATGCCAGAAGAATTAAGAGAAAATGTAGAAACTACTGAAAAAGAAAAGGTTGATAAAGTCGACAATCAACAAGAAGAAACAAAACAAGAAGAGGTTAAAACATTTACTCAAGAAGAAATAGACGAGATTGTAAAAAGTAATGTCGATAGAGCAGTTGCAAAAGTATTACATAAAGCAGATGAACAAAGAAAAGAAACTGAAAAGCTTGCTGCAATGAATGCTAAAGAAAAAGCTGAATATGAAATGAATAAAAAAAGACAGGATCTAGAAAAAAGAGAAAGAGATATTTAACTTAGAGAATTAACAGCTGAAGCTAAAGACATGCTAATTGAAAAAGGTCTATCAAGTGACTTAGCAAGCATCCTTGATTATAAAGAAGCTGAATCTGTAAAGGAAAGTATAAACATAATAGAAGCAACGATACGGTACTTGCTAGTGGTACAAGAACAATAACTCATAATGCAGATGGGTCAAAGTCAGTTCCAATATCAATTGAAGCAGGTGCCTATTGATCTGGAACATATAATTTAAAAGGCTCAGCTACAATAGTACTAGATAAAATTTATACAACACCTCCAGTAATTAACACTGGGGGTGTTAGTGTATCAGGGAAAAATCAGTCTCTTCTTGGAAACTCTTTATATGGGGTTCAAAATGTTCATATTGTAAATATTAATGTTTCAGCATATGGACAAGATGGAGCTACCATTAAAAATTATAATGTAAGCTTTCAAGGAAAAACTTTTAACACAAAGACAGTATCAACAAAAATCACAAGTTCAGGTTCACTTCCTATATCTGTTACTGTCACAGATGATAGAGGTAATTCTACAACAAAAACTATAGCTACAGTTATTTCAAGGGCATATAAGAATCCTTATCTATCAAATTTTTCAATAAAAAGATATACAAACTCTATTGAAGATCCAATGGGAACTATTATAAAACCCCTGGGATCTGCTGGATACACAAATGTTTTAGATGCAATAGGTACTGATGTTAATTCACCAAATTGGAAAATAAGTGTAGAAGGTGTTACAAGATATACAAAGTCAATTAGTTATTCAAAAGATGGTGTTCCCATTACAGTAGGTGAGAATTGGACTATAACTTATGGAGATAAGTTCACAAGCTTATCAACAGTAGCATATGCACCAAAAGGAGAACCTACACTAGTTCTTGGTAAAAAGTCAGTTGGAATAGGTACTATACCTCAAATAAATTCAGAAGATCTATGGTTAAATCCACCAAAAATAAATAATTATGAATTTATAAAGTATATAACTTTATATACAAGCCAGGTGATGTTTCAGTTAGTGATTACATAGCAGTAGTAAAAAAATTTTGGGACAGTGGTATGCCAGTAGGAATATCTATTGCACATATATATGCATCTACTCAAGGAGTAGGAGTTATTCATAAATATAAAGATGGTAACTATGGATCAGTTTTAATATTTGGATACAATAATACACCTATGAAATCATATAGATATAGCTTGAGTACTTGGATTCAAACAGAATAGGAGGAAAAATATGGAAAAATTAAAATATGAGTTATTAAATATGTAAAAAGAAAAAACTAAAGCCTTAGAAATTCTTGATAAATTAAATGAGGATATTTTTAAAGTTCATAAAATACTAGATAAACTAGATTTAGATATAAGTAAATTAAAAGAAAGGATTGCTGCTAAATAAGGCAGTTTTTTAATGGAGGTAAATATGAAAACAATATGGAATTTTATTCAGGCTATATTTTCATTAATAGGAGCATTTTTTGGTTATTTTTTAGGTGGCTTTGATGGATTAGTAATTGCACTAATTACACTTGCAATCATTGATTATATAACTGGAGTTATGCTTGCTATTTTAGAAAAGAAACTATCAAGTAGCATTGGATTTAAGGGGATATTTAGAAAAACTTTAATGTTTATGTTAATAGCAGTAGCTCATATTATGGATACTCAAATTATAGGGCCAGGAAGTGCTTTAAGAACAGCAATAGTTTTTTTCTACCTATCAAATGAAGGAATATCAATCTTTGAAAATGCAGCACTACTTGGTTTACCAGTACCAGAAAAGTTAAAACTAGTTTTAAAACAAATCAAAGAAAATGAAGGAGAGAAAAGAAGTTCAAAAGATAGTAAATCAAATTTTGTAAAAATTATATTAAATACTACTATTATTTAATTATAAAATGTATTTCTTTTTTTTGAATAAAAATTATTGCTCTTTCATTTTAATCTTGATATAATTAAAAAAAAAACAAAGTAATGAGAATGGATTATGATATTTAAAAAGTATGCAACAACTTTGCAACATGATCAATCTGATTGTGCTGCTGCAGTAGTTTCAACCGTGCTTAAAACATACGGTCAAGAATATAGTTTTATGAAAATACGAGAAATAATTGGTACAGATATGTATGGAACTACAGTAAAAGGTGTTGTTCAAGGACTAGAAAAATTTAGTTTTAATGTAAAAGCAGTGAGAGTAAATCTTGAAGATTTTAATAAAGAAGTTACTTTGCCAGCAATTATGCAAGTTAAAACTTTAAGTGGAGAAAATCATTTTATTGTATTACATAAAATTTTAAGAAAAAATAAATTTTTAATAGATGATCCAGCAATTGGTTTAAAGAAAATAGACTATGAGGAATTAGAGAATATATTTCAAGGAATAGCAATATTTATGATTCCTAGATCGGACTTTGAGGTTAAAAGAGATAAGTCAGGTTCAATGTTTAATATATTTAAGCAGTTAATCCTTCCTCAAAAAAAGATATTTATTACTGTAATATTTGCATCAATTTTATTAAGCCTACTAGGGATTTTCTCAAGTATTTTTTCAAAGATTTTGATGGATGAAATAATTCCATATAGGCTTAAAAATACTCTGTATGTATTTTTAATTGTATTTGGTGTAGTTTCGATTTTACAGACTACATTATCAGCTTTCAGACAACATATATTATTATTTCTATCGAGAAAAGTAGATATACCAGTACTTATGGGATATTATGACCATATTATACATTTACCATATACTTTCTTTTCATCAAGAAGAACTGGTGATATAATAACAAGATTTCAAGATGCTATGACAATAAAAGATATATTTACTTCTGTATCTATCTCTTTAATTTTAGATATCGGCTTATCTTTAATAAGTAC
>JAEZZB010000126.1 GCA_023442495.1 Bacillota bacterium | reverse complement strand
TTAGAAGAGTTTTTAGACAATCAATAATTAGAAATAGAAAGCTATGATGAAGATTTGGTAAGGAGACTGATAGAGAAGATAGTGGTTTATGATGAGAAATTAAAAGTAATATTCAAGTCTGGAATTGAGATTCTTATTGACAAGTAGCAGATCCGTAAAGGGTCTGTTTTTAATATAAGTGATAATGGTATACTATAAGTGTAATTATTGGTTAGTAGCATTAAATTGCTTATAGACGAATGCTATAAAACAAAATTATTTAATATATTTCAAAGTTAGTACATGAGAGGGTTAGAATGAAAAGTGTTTTGATTATAGAAGATAATAAAGAAATTGCTTTACAAATGAAAAAGTATTTGGTTAATAATGGTTATGAGGTTGAGATTGCATCAACTTTTTACGAAGCGAGCTATAAGATGAACGTAGACATGGATGTGGCACTGCTTGATATAAATCTACAAGATAAAGACGGTCAACATTTGATTGAGAAGCTAAAAGATAAGGACATAAGAGTAATTGTAACAACAGTAAAAAGCGATGAAGATTTTATAATTTCAGCTCTTGATCAGGGAGCTGATGATTACCTAACCAAACCATTTTCACTTGCAATACTAAGGGCAAGAATTGATGCAGTTTTAAGGACAATACCTATAAGTCAAGATAAAAAAATTACTCACAAGGATATCAAAATAGATTTAAAAGAATCAAAAGTTTATTTTAAAGCTAAGCAAATAGAGCTAACTTCACTTGAATATGAAATCCTAGTCTTATTTATTAAAAATCCTCACAGGGTTTTCACAAGAAGCCAACTTTTAGAAATGTTTTGGGAAGATAGGGATAAGTTTGTAAATGACAATACTCTTACATCAACTATTAAGAGAATCAGAGAAAAGCTTGATAGAGAAGTTATAACAACTGTTAGAGGAATTGGTTATAGGATGGATTAAATGATATATGTATTTTGGATAATAAGTCTGGGACTTCTTTATTATTTTTTAGAAAAAAGAAAGAAAAATAGGATAAATGAGCTTATCAATTTAATTGAAAATATGAAAAATCAAAATTATAAAATTCCTATGAAGCAAGATGATTTTTCAATTTTGGAGGATAAGATTTACAAGCTATTTATAGAAATAGTAGAAGCCAAAGAAACAAGTAGAAAAAATAGCGAAAAGCAAATAGAATACCTAGAAGATATTGCCCATCAGATAAAAACTCCAATTACTTCTATGATTTTTTCCATAGAAAATTTGGAGATGGGTTTTTCAGATAATGATGATATAGAGAAATTAAAAAGACAACTCTTAAGATTAAACTCCCTATCAGATATTTTGCTCAAACTATCAAGCCTTGATGCAAACAAAGATCTTATGAAAAAAGAACAAATTCGTTTGGATGAATTAGTAGATTATGCCTTAGACAGCTTAGACTTAAAGAAATCTACCAATGTAGAAATAGAGAAGAGTTTAAAGGAAAATAGTATTTGTGGAGATTTTTATTGGCTAGCAGAAGCTCTTATTAATATTATGAAAAATGCTGATAATAGACCGACTTGTGATAAAATCACAATTTCATCTTACAAAAATCCCCTCTATACAAGCTTGATCATTGAAGACAATGGCGGTGGAATAGAAGAAGAGAATATGAAAAAAATCTTTAAACGATTCTATAAAACGCCCGACTCAAATGGTTTTGGTATAGGACTTGCTATGACAAAGACAATTGTCGAAAAAAACAAGGGAGAAATTTCTGTTTCAAATACTAAAGAGGGTGCGAGATTTGAAATTAAATTTTACAATGTCACCTAAAAATCACTTTACTTTTATATGCTTACCTTGACATAAGAAAAAGGAGGCAAGTATGGAAATATTAAAAGTTGAAAATTTAAGAAAAGAATACGGTGAGGGCAATTCTAAGGTCATTGCCTTAGATGGTGTCAACCTTGAAATTGAAAGAGGTGAATTTGTCGCCATTGTTGGACCAAGTGGGTCTGGCAAATCAACACTTTTACATATCATAGGAGGAGTGGATAGTCCAGATGATGGCAAGGTTTATATAGATGGTAACGACATATCAAAGTATTCTTCCAAGGAATTAGCCTACTTTAGAAGAAGAAAAGTTGGACTAATTTATCAATTTTATAATTTAATTCCCAACTTAACAGTTCGTCATAATATAGAACTTCCACTAAAACTAGATAAAAGAAAAATAAATCAAGATGAATTTTCAGATATAGTTAAAAAACTTGGTATAGAAAGTAAACTTAACTCTTTTCCAAGTGAACTGTCAGGAGGCCAGCAACAAAGGGTTTCCATAGCAAGGAGTCTTATATATTCTCCGTCTCTTGTACTCGCTGATGAACCAACGGGAAACCTAGACAGGGAGAATTCAAGAGAAATAATTGAAATTTTAAAATATTTTAACAGGACTTTAAAACAGACAATTATAGTAATCACCCATGATGAGTCTATAGCCCTAGAGGCAGAAAGGGTAATAACAATTGTCGATGGGAAAATAGTGGGAGATGAGAATAATGAATAAGAAGAATCTCTCAATCTCACTTTCACTTTTTATAACTACAATTTTCTTTACATTTATTGTTTACTTTGGATATGTAAATAATAAGTTTGATTATGAACATTTTAGGAACAGATCAATTTATGATGCTAAAATTATGTCTGATACAGTTTCTGGTGAATCAAGCAAATTAAAAGAAATAAAGAATATTAAAGAAGTGGGAGAAGTTGCAGTAGAAAATGATTCTGCCAAGCTATCTCAAAATGTCTTAGTGATAAATTATACAGACCAAGCTTTTAACAAGATGTTAGAAGATAATATGTTAAAAGAGGGAAGTTTTGCTACAAAAGATAACGAAATTACCATACCTAAAAGTCTTGCAGAAAAAGAAAATTTAAAAATTGGCGATAAGGTAAAAGTAGAATTTGGGAATAGATTAGTTGATGGAAAAATTATAAAACCAGTTTCAAGTGTTACTAAGGATGAAGAATTTGCAAGAAAAAATAGCAAAGAATATGTAATAAGTGGTATCACAAGAAATCTTTACAATGAGAATATGAAGATTTTTTATGCTTCTACTGTCATTGGAAAGGATGCAAAGACCAATAGCTTTGTAAGATTCCATAATTTTAGAAAAGCCTACAATAATAAATATAATTTAGAAAAAGATCTTGCATCTGCCTTGAATAAAGATAAAGTAGAACTTGAATTTAGCGAGATAATGAAAGATTACTATAATGTTGATGGAAGTCTTTTACAACAAAATAGGCAGATAATTGTAGACTCTCTTTTAATTTTTGCTACAATCCTTATTTTTATATTTTTTGTAAAAAACATTTTTACAGTTTGGGGTCTAAGAAAGATAAGAGAAGTTTCAATGTACAAGTCTATTGGGTCAACAGATTATCAAATTTATAAATTGCTTTTAAAAGATGGATTAAAAATTTCACTTTTACCAATAGTTATGGGACATGTTTTCGGATATGGAGGAATCAACCTCCTCAATCTTGGTATTCAAAGGATTGTAGAGGAAGAGGAAAAGTACAAGTATATAGAATTTTCACCAAGGCTTTCACTTATAGTTTTATTAATTTGCTTTTTTATAATTTTCATAGCAATATTTGCTCCAGCTAAAAAAATCGCAAAGATAAATATAATTGATGGTATAAAGGGCAACTTTAGTGACAAAAATATAAAACTAAAGAAGAATAAAAATATTTGGAAGGAATTAAAGATAAATAATTTAAAAACTATTTCTTCTCAGAGATATATTTCTGCAATTGGAATGATAATTGTCTCAATTTTTTTGATAGTTTTCTCTATGGCAAAGTACAATAGGGTGAAAAACACTTACACATATAATACTAATATTAATATTTTGATTCATTCAAATGAAGCTGAAGTCCCAAATGTCTTAAAGGATATAATGAAGACTACAGAAAATGACAAGGCATTTCTTTCAACAGAAAAACATATTTCTATTAGTAAAGATCAAAACTATTCAGATGAGTTCAGGTATTTTGACTTAGATGAGAAAATTCGAAAATATTATGATAATGGCGAAGATTTTTATCTCGATGGAATTATTACGGCCTTAGATGATGAAACTTTTGAAAAGATAGGTGGCAAAAAGGGAGAGGCTTTGCTATTAAATAAGGTCCAAGTAAATCCAAATGCACCAATTGATGGATCAGAAACAACAAAATATTTTAAAAATATGGATATTTTAAATTACTCTATAACAGAAGAGAAAAATTACAATTATTCAATCAAAGTAGATAGGTTAATTGATAACACAAAGGACTTTAGGCAGAGAAGGCTACCTTTCTATGTATATTTATATGTTGACTTTGACACATACTTTAAACTTTTAGAAGAATGGAATAAATTTTATTTAAAAAACAACAATGACTTGAGAAGAAACACCTACGAACTCTCAATGAAAGTTGATGAAAATAAGTTAGACGATATAAAGAATGAAGTTAAAGAGAGATTAGATTCTTCCATTGCCTACAATGAAACTTATAATTTAACTACAAGCAAAGATGTAGAAGCAAATCGCATGAAAGACGTAAAAACTTTTGGACTTATGATAATTTTTATTGCAAGCATAATTTTTATTTTAAATATAACTAATGGATATTCTTCCATTAATTTAAGTTTAATGGCAAGGAAAAAAGAAATTGGATCTTTAGTGTCTTGTGGAATAGATAAGGAAGAACTGAAAAACAAATATACAAGAGATTTTATATTAGAAGAAATTAAATCACTGGCAATAGTTTTAATAGTAAGTTTTGCTGCTTTATTTGTAATTGCAAAAATATCTCCAGCATTGGATATGAAAATTTTGTTGTCTTATTTTGAATATAAATATTTCCTTGCTTTTGGAATTTTGATTTATGGTATAAATATTTTAATTTACAAGACAACTTTACAAAATATTTTAAAGATCGATCCCATTGATTTGATAAGAGGATTTGATTAGGAGGGACTTATGAGTAAGGATA
>JAEZZB010000105.1 GCA_023442495.1 Bacillota bacterium | reverse complement strand
CTTCTAATAATTCAGTATAATCATAACTTATTTTCATTTCAAACCCTCTATTTCCCGTTATTTTTATTTAAATAAACTATCCATTTCGCATATTTTTTGCCATCTATTTCTACAATTTTAGATAATTCTTCTTTAGTTAGAGTTTTTGCATATTCCTCTAAGCTTTTTTTCTGTTTTTTTGTTTTTCTATAACTCCTTGTTTTTTAGCATGAAAAAAGACGATAGCAGTCTCTATCGCCTATTTCAAAATTGAAATTATTACTTATTTTTCAAAACTTCGTTTAGCTCTATTTCATATTCTCTAACACTACTTATGATTCTATCAAATGACATTTTTTCGCCAAAGAGCATATTTTTCATACTATCATAGTCTTTTGAGAATATCTCTAAAGCTTCATTTGATGGAATTAACTTTATATTTCCTTCCATAATATCATCATATTTTGCCCAATTACACGTATAGAACTTTTTCTTAAACTCAATAACCGATTTTAATAAATCTAAGTTATCAAAACTTTTTTCTTTTATATCTGTAAGTAGCATTTTATATATATCGTAAAAATGCCTTGAATATCTTGTAGGATAGTTGCCATTTACTCTGTTTGCTTCCCTATGCAGTATTGTTATCTTTTCATAAAAAGTTCTTAGACTATCAACTGCTACAACCTGAATATTTTCATCAAATACTTCAGGGTATTCTTCCTCAATATAGGTCTTTATTTTTCGTCTACTTGCAGGAATCGGTTCAGCCAAACTTCCAATTTCAAGTCTTATCACTTGAAGTATGGAGCTATCTTTATGATTTTTAGGATAATCAAAGCAAATTGTTTGACCGTCAAATTCATCAATGTAAAATTTATAATCTTTACCTTTCAACGCATCTTTAAATTCCTTTTCTAAAACAGGCAAAAATTCATCCCTGAGAAATACCTTTGTGTCCTCGTTTAGTTTATCATTGAATTTCAACTGCTTCGTATTACTCCTATCCTCATAAGGTTCTTTACTTTTATAACCTAACAATTTCCAATCCAAAGCAAAATCAATATCTTCCGAAAATCTTTCAATCAGCTTATATACTTTTGATAGGCTTGTTCCACCTTTAAAAACAATGGCATCTTTATATTTAAAATCTTTAAATAGGTATTTCAAAATCATACAAACCCATAAATCTTTTTCTACAATAGCCTTTGACATAGAAAGCTTATCTGATGTATTTTGTATGACAAGTTCAAGCTCTTCACTTGATATTTTTAATAATTTACTCATGGTTTATTTCCTGTATTTTCTCTAAAACTTCCTGTATCCAAAAAGGTAATTTTAATGTATCCTTTATTAAATCTTCTTGAATTTCCTTAGAAAAAACAGCAAGTTTTTTTATATCTTCTTCACTTATACTATCTTTTCCAAGTGCTTTTATTGCCTGTATCAAAATAGATAATTCTTTTGAATAAGACGTTATATTTCTATTTGTCGTATGCTTAAATATGATTTTTTTATCTCTATACAAATATTCTCTATACGCTCCATCTGAAATATAAACATATTCATTTGGTACTTGTGTAGATAATCCTGTGTAGTTTAATGCTGTATCCCCTGTGGGAGCTATTGTCCAAGAAAATTTATCGGCTATCTTTTCTGCTACAGCACTAGCATCAGGATAAGAGTATTCATTTAAAATTTTACTGTACTTTGGTTTGGTATATAATCCATCAAGAAGTCTGGCTATCTTATTTTCTTCATTTAACCTATATAAAATAGATTTAATGGTATTCTTTGTCCCCAAGTCATAGAAGTCATTTATAGAGAAAATCTTACCTTGATTCTCAGACATTATGGTTTCTATTTGATTTGTGATTGAATCCATATATAACACCTCCTTGCACCCAAAATTATACACTTTTGGGTGCAAGGAGTCAATCCAGCAATAAGTTAAGTTTTTATACTCATATTATATTTTTAGAAATTCTGCAAAAGCTTCAGAACCATAAGTTGCATCTAGTTTATTACCGTCTTTGATGCAATTAAACTCTTCCCTTGAACTTTGAAACTATTCTTCTAAACTTTGAGATTTTTATATTTGGTCATAAAAAAGACGGTATTGTGAACTGAACCCCAAAATCCGGAATACGGATGGAGGGGTTTTTTCATGCCAAAATACACAAAAGAATTTAAAATAAAATTAGTATTAGAATATTTATCAGGGCAATTTGGTGATCGAAAAATGGTAGCTAAAAAATATGATATACCGTATGGAACTTTGAAAAATTGGATACATAAATACAATTCAGTAGGGTTTGATAACTTATCTAAGAAAATTAAAAAAGATAAATTCACTAGTGAATTTAAGCTATCTGTAATACAATATAGGCAAATAAATAATCTATCATACACATAAGCCGCAGACTACTTTAATATCAGCAATGGATTAGTAATATGCAATTGGCAGAGAGCATATCAAGAACGCGGTCTATCTGGGCTAGAAAATAACAGAGGAAGGCCTAGAAAAAATATGAGTAAATCAAAAAGAAGTCTAAACTAAATAGTCCAATAAACGAAAGTGAAAGAGAAGAATTAATAAGGCTAAGGGAAGAAAATAGACTCCTAAGAATGAAGATAATTTACGAAAAAAAGCTACAAGCCTTGCTACTAGAAGAGAAAGCAGAAGCAAGGAAAAGACAAAGATAATACTCAAATTACAAAAAAAATATCCAGAAATTAAAGTATGTGAATGGTTAAATATAACTGATTTACCAAAATCATAATACTATGAATGGAAGATAAAGCTAGAACAAGCAATAAATAAAGACAAAGAAGTTAAAGATGAAATTAAATCCATAGTAGGAGCATCAAGAGGTAGATACGGATATAGAACAGTGACTATTGTATTAAAGAATAAAGGATTTAATGTCAATCATAAAAAAGTTTTAAGAATAATGAGAGAAGAATCCTTGCTATGCTCTAAATTTAAGACTAGATCGAGAAAATATTCATCGTACAAGGGACAAA
>JAEZZB010000135.1 GCA_023442495.1 Bacillota bacterium | reverse complement strand
TTTTTAGGTGTATATACATGAAATTTTTAAAAATTAAAAATTTAAGATTAGGCTGTAATGTCTAAATTCTAATATTTAAGAAAAAAGGTGGTGTGTAGACTAGATCTAACTAATCTGCAACACCACCATTTTTATTAGTTTTCTAATTTTTGTGGATCATTGATGTATCTAAAGAAAACTCTTAGAGCTTTCGCATAATAATAGCCATCACAAATTCTTTCATCAATAACAATCCCAATGTTCATCGTTCTAATTTCAGTAAACTCATTATTTTTCTTTACTATTTTCTTACCTCTCTTCCCTATAGAAGCGAAAATACCTACAGTACCAAAATCATATATATGATGTAATGCAGCATCAAGTCCTATCGATCCTAAATTAGTAATAAAAGCGGATGCATGAAAAGGACTTGCTTCTATTACTTTTCGAGGCATCAAATTTATCTTATCTAATGTCTTTAAAATTCCAACAATAAATTTTAATAAAAATAATGGAGTATTTTCTAATGCTTTTACAAATAAATCCGTACTATTTTTCCCACTAGTTAAAACATTTTTTTCTTCATTAATTCTTTTATCTAAAATACTTTTAATTTCTAATGGAGATTCGTCTCCTCTAAACTTAAATTTTAATGTAGTTTCTTCAGCATCTACATCAAAACTCTTTTTAACTGCCATAGAAAACTCAATATCATTTCTCTTATAGTGTCTACCACCCATTATAAATTGATTAATGCCTGGCATATCATTAAAAGTTCTGACTAATGCCGAATAAAATATATGCATATAGGAAATACGAATACCTTTTTCATCATATATTTTCTTAATATAATCATCTAATGGAGCTAAGTCTAACTCTTGAGTTAAAGAAACTAAAGCATCATACCTATATTTCATAATAAGTGGTATAAATCTCGTAAAAGCATCAACTTTTTCTGGTACTCCGTCACTTCTTTTAAATAACATAAATTCTCCTAAAAATAATTGCTTAATCATTTGTAAATCAATCTGATTCTATACTATATTATAAAAGAAAAAATATCAATTAAATTAACATAGAAATAAAAACTAAAATTTTTTGTAGTCAATTAACAGTTCTGTTTATTAATTAAATTTAACAATTGAAAGCCTTTTTTCTGTCTAATTAATATTCCAGAAATTTAATATTAGTTAATTTATGATTTTTTATTATTTCTATTATTCCCTATTTTTCATAATTTTTTGATTTGTAAACCTAACTGTTTTTTGTATGAAAAGAAATATTAGTTTTTTTTTAATCTAATATTTTTTTTCAATAATGATATACATTTTCATTGTAAATATTGACAATATTTATTTTTGTTTATATACTTAAATCAACAACAGCAACCGTTTTCACGGGTTGCTAATTATATAGGAGGAAACATGAAAAAAACTAAATTAATAGCACTATTATTAGCTCTAATATTAGTATTTGTAGCTTGTTCAAAAAATAGTGATAATGATACTAAAGGTGAAGGCGGAAACAAAGAAGGTATTAAAGCTGAAATCTCTGTTCAAGCAGAAGCTGGTTGGAAAGATTATTATCAAACTGCTATAGATAGAGTTCTAAAGAGAAACCCAGATTCAAAAATTGAAATCAAAGAAACTGGTGCTTTTGAACATATAGATATTATTGATAATACAGCTGCAACAAATCAAGACGTAGCTGATGTATTTGCAATACCTGCAGATAGATTTGTTTCATTAGCTAACAATCAAGTATTAGCAGCATTACCAGCAGTTGATATGGCTGAAACTTTAGGCGGATTTGGTAATATTGATGAAAGTTTATTAGGATACTTCAAGGTTGAAAATGATTACCTTGCTTTCCCAATGAATATTGAAACATTAGTAACATTTGTTAATACAAAAAATGCTGAAGCAGCAGGTATTGATCCTACAAAACCAATTGAATTAACAGAAGTTAAAGATCCTGCAACAGTTTTACTTCCATTATTTGATGCTTGGTTTGGTGTTGCTCCAAACAACGCTGGTGGAATTGAACTATTAGCTAAAGATGGTGACAAATTCATGTCAACATACACAAGTGCATATTCAGACTTAAATGCTGATCAAAAAGTTGTATTTGATGCAATATATAACTATTGGAAATTACACAACGAATCTAAAACTCCTCTATTCGATGCTGATGCAGGTTGGGGTTATATAGATGAACAATTCACAACAGGTGGAAAAGGTGTTATCAGATTAGAAGGTCCATGGGCTACATCTGGTGATGGTGTTATCGCTAAAGAAGCTGCAGCTGGTAATGTAACAGTTCATCCTATTGGACAAATTACAATAGCTGGTAAACCACTAACACAATGGCAAGGTGGTTGGGCATTGGTAACTAACTCAAGAATAGAACAAGATGCTGATAAGATGGCTTTAGCCGTAGAATTAATTAAAGAAATTGTTAACCCAGAATATGCAGTAGATTTCTATAAATCAACTGGTAAAATTTTAGAAAACGTAACAGCTGAAACATATAATAAATCTGATTTATCTGATTTAGATAAAGAAGTTATTTCTAATACATTAGAAAGTTATAAAGTTTCTCCAGCAAGACCAATATTCAAAGAATATGGACAAGTTTGGGATACATGGCAAAATGCTATTTTTTCATGGAATACTGTAAACCCAGCAAATTCTGAAGCAGCTTACAATGAATTAAAAGCTTCATTTAACTCAATGATGCAACAAATTACACAATAGTAAATATTAGAAGTTAATATTTTAGAATAGCCAAAACCATTGTTTTGGCTATTCTAATATAAAATTAGTAGGTACAACATGAAAGAAAATAACAAAAATTTAAATAAATATATTTATAGACTATTAATAATTTCGTTTTTTATAATTTTAGTTAATTCACTAGAGTCATTTATACATGCTAAAAGCAATGAATTAGTTCAGAGTTTTATAAAGGTAAATCCTGGATCAACAGCTAATGATTATTTAAGTGTTGTGCTTATTAACTATTTTATGTCTATTGTTGAAGCCGTAATTATTACAATATTTACAGTATTTACTTATAAAAAATACGCAATTACAAAACTTTATAAATTTATTTTTGGTGCCATAGTTCTTTTAAGAATATTTAATACTGTTATAAAATTTAATTTTTCATCTGTATTTTATTTCTTAAATATTACTTTATATATTCTATTATTTATTTTAATAATAACTGCACCAATAACAAAAAGGAAGGTTAAGAATGGGTTACTCTAAAGAGATTATTGATAGCATTGGAAGAAGCTATCCTAGAAAAAATCAATATATAAATGATTTAGTTAATGCCTCCCCTTCTGATAAGAAAAATATTGACAAAAATTCTCATCCTTATATTAAACAATTAAACGAATATAAGGAAAAAGAAAAAAACTTTCTATCACAAATAAATAGTGAGGCAAAAGAAAAGTTTTCTACCACAAAAGACGCTAAAATAAGAAAACTTGAAGAAGACTTATATAAAGCTGAAAAAAAAGTGCAATTTTATGAAAAATACATTAATTTAACATATGATGCACAACTTGAACATGATATAGCTCAAAGACAATTGATGCATATTCCAGAAATTATCAAAAATGATAAAGAATTACATCAAAATTTAGTTGAAAGAAATAATGAACTTTCAAAACTTACTCAAAGTGAAATTGATGCTTCACTTAAAGAAATTGAAATTAAAACAAAAGAAAGAAATAAAATATTAGAGCAAGAAATAAAAGATCTAAACGCTAAATATTCTGAAGGTTTAATTTCTAAAAAAGCTCTTAAATCAGAAATTAAAGCTAAAAAGAGATCAGCTAAAGAAGATATCACAGCTTTATCATATCTGAATAGAAAAAAAGCTATAGAAGAAGATATCAAAAATATCAATCACCATATTAAAATTGACTATAAGTCTAAATTAAATGTGTTGAATTTTGATATTTCTGATATAAGAAGAAAAACACCACAAGAAGTTGATAAAACAAAACCTATATTATCATATTTAACATTTTTAATTCCTGGTCTTGGTCAGCTACTAAATAAACAGTATGAAAAAGCTATTATGTTCTTTATCGGAACATTATTTATATACTTTGCCGCTATTCCATATTTCTTAGGATTTGGTAACTATCAAGGAAGTGGTATTTCTGGACTTTTAACTCTTGCTGAGGGCGGATCTAGACTAGATAGATCCATTATATTTATGATTGAAGGTGTTATATCAATAATGTTAGTACTAGTTTCATTATTGATTTTATACGTATCCTTCAAAGATGTTAATAAAGTAGAAAAAGATATGATAAAAGGTATTAGAAAAAAATCTTGGTTTGAAACAAAAGAATCTATATTTAATGACGGATTCCCTTATTTAGTTATATCTCCAGCAGCATTAGTTGTACTATTTATAGTGCTTGTCCCTGTATTTACAACTATTCTAATATCTTTTACGAATTATGATCCAAATCACCAAGCAAAATTCCAATGGTTTGGACTTTCAAACTATAAGCTATTATTAACAGGTCAAGGTGTAGCAGGTAAAGCATTCTGGCCTATTGTATTATGGACAATTGCTTGGACAGCATTTGCTACAACATTAGCTATATTTATTGGTTTCTCATTATCAATTATAGCTAATAATGACAGAATCAAATTTAAAGGTATATTTAGAACTATTTACATTTTACCATGGGCTGTTCCTGCATTTATTACAATTATGTTCTTCTCACAAATGTTTGCTAGAGGCGGTCCAATACCTCATATAGTTGAAAATTTATTTGGAGTAGTGTTAGATGTTAAAAATAATCCAATGCAAACTCGTG
>JAEZZB010000121.1 GCA_023442495.1 Bacillota bacterium | reverse complement strand
CTCTGTAATTTCCATCTGGAAGCTTGATACTTTGTCTAATTTTACTATATACACCGATATCATAGATATCTTCAATCTCTAACTGATCCTCGCTTTGATCTTTTTGAGCGACTAATAGTACAAAATCGTCTATATTTTTTGCTTGATTTATAGCTTCAATTGTAAAATCTCTTCCCGCATCAAAATCTAAAGACATTCCTGGAAATATCCATTTCCCCCTTAAAGGTACTATCGGTACTCTATTCAATTTTTCTATATTATAATCGCTCATCATATCTCCTTATTAAAAAGGGACTAAGCCTATTTTAATACTGGTGATTTTCTATCTCGGATAGTTTCAACACTTACTATGCATTTTTTGATTTTATCATTGCCTGGTAAATCATACATAATATCTAATAAACTATCTTCCAGTATTGCTCTTAGTCCTCTCGCTCCAGTTTTTCTCTTGATAGCAAGTTTTGCTATTTCCTCTATCGCACCTTCTTCAAATATTAATTCAACATTATCAAGGCTAAATAATTCTTTGTATTGCTTAATTAATGCATTCTTAGGTTCAGTAAGTATCTTAACTAAGGCTAATTCATTTAATTCATCTAGTGTAACAATTATTGGAATACGTCCTATAAATTCCGGAATCATACCATATTTCATTAAATCCTGTGGTAAAATTTTAGATAATTTTTCTGAAAGTGATAATCTGTTTCTTTCAATATTAGCACCAAACCCTAGTGATTTTTCATCAGTTCTAGCTTCAATTACATCATCTATACCTTCAAAAGCTCCACCTACTATAAATAGAATATTAGTTGTATCAACTTGAATATAATCTTGACTTGGATGTTTTCGACCACCTTTTGGAGGAATATTTGCAACTGTTCCTTCAATAAGTTTTAATAATGCTTGTTGTACACCTTCACCACTAACATCTCTTGTAATGGAAACATTTTCACCTTTTCTGGTGATTTTATCTATTTCATCAATGTATATTATCCCTTTTTGTGCTCTTTCGATATCGTAATTTGCTGATTGCACAAGCTTCAATATTACATTTTCAACATCTTCTCCAACATATCCCGCTTCTGTAAGTGATGTAGCATCAGCTATTGCAAATGGTACATCTAAAGTTTTAGCAAGTGTTTGGGCAAGCAGCGTCTTCCCTGAACCTGTTGGCCCGATTAAAAGAATATTTGATTTTTGTATTTCAGTTTCAGTTTCTTTATGGTGTTTTATTCTTTTGTAGTGATTATATACTGCAACGGCTAGAGTTTTCTTAGCTTTATCTTGTTCAATAATATATTGGTCTAAAAAAGATTTTATTTCTCTTGGTATTGGAATTTGATCTAATTGTATTTCATTTATAAACTCTTCTTCTTCATCCAAAATATCTTTACACAAATCTATACATTCGTTACATATATAAACATCATTTGGTCCTGCAAGTATTCTTTTTACATCATCACCTGATTTACCACAAAATGAACAATAGATTTTTTCTATATCCATACTATCTGACATTAAATCTCCTTATGACTTTCAATCACTTTGTCAACTAATCCATATTTTAGAGCTTCTTGTGCAGTCATATATTTATCACGTTCAGTGTCTCGAACTATAGTGTCCATATCTTGTCCTGTTGTATCAGCTAATATTTGATTTAATCTTTCTCTAATTTTTAGGATTTGTTCAGCAACTATACGAATTTCTGTAGCTTGACCTTGCGCTCCTCCAAGTGGTTGATGTATTAAAATATTAGCATTTGGTAGTGAGTATCTCTTACCCTTTGCACCAGATGTTAATAATATTGCTCCCATTGAAGCAGCTTGACCTATAACTATTGTTGATACATCTGGTTTAATATAATTCATTGTATCATAGATGGCTAACCCTGCTGTTACAGAACCTCCTGGCGAGTTAATATACAATTGTATATCCTTTTCTGGATCTTCAAACTCTAAAAATAATAATTGTGCAACAATTATATCTGCCATTTGATCATTTATTTCACCTGTTACAAAAATAATTCTTTCTTTTAATAATCTTGAATAAATATCAAATGCTCTTTCACCTCTATTTGTTGTCTCAATGACTGTTGGTACTAGTGGCATATTTACCTCCTATTTATATATAATACTTTAATAAGATATATCTCATAAATTTGTTGAAAATATGAATAAAATAGAAAGGGAAATCATTCAAATTTCCCAATCCTCATTCTAGGTAAATAATCTATACCCTATTTATTTTATTCTTTATCAGAAGATTCCTTATCTTCTGCTTTTTCATCTTCTTTATTTTCAACAAATACTACATTTTCTACTAAAGCATCTATTGCTTTTCTTCTTTGAATTACTTTCTTTACTTGTTCTTCATCAGCTTGAGCTTTTAATAATTTCTTAAATTCTTCATCGCCTTCTTTACCATATTGTTTCATGGCATCATTATATTCTTTGTCAATTTCTTCTTCAGAAACTTCATAATTATTATTTTCTACAAGCTTGTCTAAGATAACTTGCATTTTAACTTTATTAATTGCTCTTTCTCTTAATTGTTCTTTTAAATCTTCCTCAGTTGAATTTGTGATTGATAAATATGTCTTCATATCTAATCCCATATGGCTTAGTTGATGTTCATATTCATGTAATTCATCATGTAATTGTTCTTCTACCATTGCCTGTGGTACTTCAAATTCTGTTCTTTTTACAACTTCATCTAAAACTGTATTTTCTACTTTAATTTCATTGTTTTCATCTAATTTCTTTTGTAATTCTTCTCTTATTGAGTTTTTGTATTCATCAACTGTATCAAATTCAGACACATCCATTACAAAATCATCATCAAGTTCCGGGAAGATTTCTTCTACTATATCATTAATTTTAACTTTAAATACTACTTCTTGTCCCTTTAAATCTTCAGCTTGATAATCTTCTGGGAATGTAATATTTAAATCTAATTCTTCCCCTTTGTTTTTTCCAATTAAACCTTCTTCAAATCCTGGAATAAATGTATTTGAACCAATCTTTAATTCATAATTTTCAGCTTTTCCACCTTCAAAGGCTACATCATTTTTAAAACCTTCAAAATCAATATTTACTAAATCTCCAATTTGAATTTCTCTTTCAACCGGTTTTAATATTTTATTTTTTTCGATTTCTTCTTGAATTCTAGCATCTACTAAAGATTCATCTACATCTTTTGATAATTCTTCAACTTCAATATTTGAATAATCTGCAAGTTTAATATCTGGATAAGTTTCAACTTCAAATTTAACTTCTATGTCTTTTCCTTCTTCTATCATTTCTTCGACATCTACTTTTGGTCTTGAAACTGGTTCTAATTTTAATTCATCAATAGATTTTTCATACATATCAGGTAATAATAAATCTAATGCATCATTCCAAAATACATCTTTACCATAGTTTGCTTCAATAATTGCTCTAGGAGCTTTTCCTTTTCTAAAACCATGAATATTAAATCTATGTTTATTTTGCTTATATGCTTCTTTTAGACTTTCTTTAAAATCTGCATATGATACTACTTCTGTAAATACTGCCTTATTATTTTCATGTGACACTAACTTTGCCATTTTTCCTCCACTTTATCTATTTATTGCATTTTTATATTATAGCACATAATCTAACTCTATTCTTCTAAGATTTTCAATATAATCAATTCCTACAAATTCATTAATATATATATTCTTAACTCTATTATTGATAATATTGCTAGTATTCTCTGTAGCAAGTACAGTATATGGTGCTATGATATAAAAATTTTCTTTCCATTGTCTAGTCATTATTTGAATATCTTCATCATCTTTGTTTTCTTTTATCATTTCCAAAATATAATAAAAACTTTTTTTAGCCTGAGTATTGATATTGTATTGTTTTTCAACAGGATAACTGTCTTGTAAAACTTGATTTGGTATATCATCTAAAAGTCTTTGTGATACAAACAAATCAAATTCAATATCTCCATTTAAGGCTTTATACATATCTTGACTGGATAAATATGATATTTCTAAACTAATATACTCATTTTCTATTTGATCTTTCAAATTTTGTGCTATATTCTTGAAAAATTCATCATCTTCTAAAGCTATTAGTTTTAAATTTATTTTATCACCAACAAATAAATCGCTTAATTCTTCTTTGTCCTGCTCTATTAAATCAGATAAATTTTTTTCCTTTTTATAATCAACCTTATTTTCATTAAACCACGAATTCTTAAATACTGGAATATCTGAAAAATTAAACATTTCTGCCGGATAATTCATTTCTATCGTCTTTTTAATATCAATACTATCTCTAAGTGATCGTCTATATTCTTCCATACTAAATAGTTTGCTATTTTGATTAAAACCTAAGAAATAGTAGTAACCTGATTCATGATTTATAGTATATGAATATTGCATAGTTCTTTCATCTATGTCAGCAAAAATTTTTGCATTATTTGCAAATCCATATACTATATCTATCTGCCCATTTTTGTATTTATTAATCGCTGTTGTATCATCTAAAAAAGTAAATTCTATCTTTTTAACTTTTATATCGTCATTTCCTTTTTTAAGCTCAATTACTACTTTATCGTCTTGTCTAGAAGTCACTTTATATATTCCAAGACCATCTATATATTCATACTTTTTTAGATTACCCAAATCTCCATATTTATAATCATCTTCTAAAATTTCTATTATTGGAAAAGTAAGCGAATTTATATTTGAGAAATCAACTACATTAAATTTAAATTTTAAGTAATTGTTTCCAAGCACTTCTATACCAGCTAAATTTTTTGTTTTATTTAGTTTATAAAGATAATAACCTTCAATATTATCCACATAAGAAGAATATTTCCCTTCATAACTTGGATCAGCTAATATTTCAAAGGTTCTTTTAACATCATTCGCATCAAGTTTTTTTCCACTTGGAAATTTAATATCATCTCTAATTATTACGGCAATAGTCTTTCCCCCATCTTCATGCCAATAATCTTTAGCAAGATTCGTTACAATATTATTATTTTCATCCTTGTATAATAATGAAGAATGTAAAAGTTTTGTAAGAGATGAAATCTTGCTTGAATCACTATAAAATGGATTTAAAGGATTTTCATCTATAGGTACTGCAATTCTTAAAACATCAGTTCCTGTTACTTCATGAGGATTGACTATATAATTAGAATTTTTATTATATGAATTTTTTTTATTTGGAATGAAATTCATTACTAACACAAATATTATACATAAAAATAATATAATATATACTTTTTTTATTTTTCTCATTCTAAAACGCCATTACTAATCCATTTCTATTCGCATACACTGTTGACAGACCGGTTGCTTCAAAAATTTTTGCACCCTTAAAATCATATTTCTTAAGAGCTAAATCTGTCAACGCAATTGCTCTTTCTTCATTTTTAACATGTGTTATATATAAAATTTTATCGCTAAATGAATCTGAAACCTCACCAAATGTTTCGACAGTTTTTAACAATGCATTTTTAACACCTCTAGCTTGATGTCGTACATCTATTTCTCCGTCTACACCAACTGAAATTGATATAATAGACAATTTTGAAGCTAGAAATCCTTTAAGTTTAGAAATTCTTCCATTTTTTACTAATGTACTTATATCATCAAGTACAAATACCGTCTGCATATCTTTTAATTTTGCTTCAACATCTGAAACTATTTTTTCAAATGTGTCATTTTCTTTAAGACCTTTTTGGATCATCTCAACTATAAGAGTTTCTCCACAAGCCGCAGATTTTGAGTCGAAAACATGCACTTTAACATTTGGGTTTTCTTCTTCCAACATAGTTTTTGCAATATGTGCATTGTTATATGTTGTAGACAATTTTGAGGTTATCGTTACATAAAAAACTTCATCATATCCTTTACCAGCTTCATAAAATGATTCAGGTGTAGGCGCAGCAGTTCTTGTTACATCTTTAGTTTCTTTGATATCCTTAAGTAATAAATCAATATCCATTTCTGGATCTGCCATTAAATATTTTCCATTTACATCTATAAAAAATGGTACTCTTTTGTAATTGTTTTGTGCAAGCATTTCATCATTAAATTCAGCACACGAATCTACTACTATAATTCTAGTCATAAACTTCCCCTATTAATTCGCATACCCTTTATCTTCTATAATTTTACTTACAGTTTCAATATGTTTATTACATATATCTTCATTTTCTGCTTCAAGCATTATTCTAATAACTGGTTCTGTGCCTGAAGGTCTAACTAATATTCTGCCGCTATCTCCTAGCTCATCACTAATATTATCAATCGCTTTTAATATTTCTTCATCATTTAATACAGTGTTTTTATCCTTAACTCTTACATTTTTAAGAACTTGTGGGAATATGGTTATGTCCTTAACCATAAGTGATAATGGCATTTTTTGTTTTACCATAGCTTCGATAAGTTTTAGTGAAGTTAAAATTCCATCTCCAGTTGTTGCATATTTTGTTAAAATAATGTGACCTGATTGTTCTCCACCTACGCTATATCCATTTTCTTTAATTTCTTCAGAAACATATTTGTCTCCTACTTGTGTCTTGATGTATTCAATTCCCTCTCTATCAAAAGCTTTATATAATCCTAAGTTTGACATAATTGTAGTAACTGCAATATTTTTGTTTAATTCACCATTTTCTTTTAACATCTTAGCAAATATAAAGATGATATGATCGCCAGAAATTATATTTCCATTTTCGTCAACTGCTAGACATCTATCTGCATCACCATCATAAGCAATTCCTAAATCGTAGTCGCCCTCTTTAACTTTTTGAGCTAAATTTTCAATATGAGTAGATCCCGCATTTAGATTGATATTGAATCCATCAGGTTTATTATTCATCATTTCAACATCAGCTCCTAAAATATCGAAAATATTTTTAGATATTTGGTATGCTGCACCATTTGACGCATCTACTAAAACTTTTACGTCTTTGAATGATTTTGTAACTACAGTTGATAAATAAGCAATATATCTATTTCTACCTAAAATATAGTCAACTGTTCTTCCTATTTCTTCACCTTTTGCAAGTGGTATATAATCTTCATCGCTGTCAATATATCTTTCAAGATCTTCTAAAACTTCTTCTTTAAGCTTGTATCCTTGTCCGTCTATAATTTTTATTCCATTATCATAATAAGGATTGTGACTTGCAGAAATCATAATTCCACAATCAAATCCCTCAGTTCTTGCTATATATGAAACGCTTGGAGTTGTTGTAACATGCAATAAATATGCATCGCTACCACTTGAAGTAATCCCTGCAGCTAAAGCTGATTCCAACATATAGCTGGATCTTCTTGTGTCTTTTCCTATTAATATTTTTGATTCTTTTTTATCATTTTTAAAATAGTTTCCTAAAAATCTACCAATTTTAAATGCATGATTAACTGTTAATCCAATATTAGCTTCACCTCTGAAGCCATCTGTACCGAAATATTTCATATAATCTCCTAGATATTATTTATATTCTACATTATATCACAATCATATTATATATAAAAAAAAGTAAGAAATTAGTAAACTAATCTCTTGCTTTTATATTTTAATTGAAATTTCATATACTCTATTTTTACTTATTTTATATTCTTTTGAAACTTGTTTTACAGCCATTTTATTCGGTATGCCTTGACTTCTAATTTCTTCTAATTTCATCTTTATAAAATCGTCCGTAATTTCAATTTCTTCTTCAGATCTATCAAGTAATACGACTATTTCGCCTTTATCTATTATTTGTACATCTTTATATTCTGACGCCGTAAATATTTTTACGTCTTCATAGATTTTTGAAATCTCTCTAATAACTGCAATTCTTCTATTAGGCATAATCAAACTTATCTCTTTCAAAGTATTAAAAATTCTATGAGGAGATTCGTAAAATATTTGTGTCATGCTTGTTTTTTTTATATTCTCTAACACTTTCTTTCTGTCGCCTGCTTTACTTGGTAAAAATCCTAAAAATGAAAATTCACTATTATCAAAACCTGATAACACCAAAGCTGTTGCAAATGCTGTTGCCCCAGGAAGTACAGTGTATGCAATATCATTTTCAATAATTGAGCGAACTAAAATATTTCCTGGATCTGAAATCCCAGGCATACCCGCGTCAGATACTATAGAAATATCATTGTTAAATGCAAGATTGATTATTTCATCTACTCTTTTTTGTTCATTAAATTTATGATATGAATAAAGTTTTGCCTTTATTTCATAATGATCAAGCAATCTCTTTGTATTTCTAGTATCTTCACAATATATTATATCTGATTCTTTCAATACTCTTAGAGCCCTTAATGTTATATCTTCTAAATTACCTATAGGTGTAGCTACAAAATATATCATTTCTACTCCTGATATGCTTTCATTATTAGAAAAATTAAATCTTCTAGTGCGAGTTGAAAATTTACATTAACCTTGGTCAATTCTTTTATCTTTTCTATTCTTAATAGTATTTCTTCCAAATAAGTATTTTGAATTGAGGACAATTTTGTTACAAGTTGATTATATTTAATATTTTCTACTTGTTTTTGAAAATATGCATCTGTAAATACTTTTGTAAGTATATG
>JAEZZB010000116.1 GCA_023442495.1 Bacillota bacterium | reverse complement strand
TATATACTTCATCATAATTTATCATTTCAGTTTTTTCATCAACACCATAATGAACAAAATTAAAATATGAACCTGATATTGAAACTGGAGATCCATGAGTTAAATGTCCACCCTCAGCAAGGCTCATACCCAATACTTTGTCTCCTGGATTTAATAAAGCAAAATAAACTCCTAAATTTGCACTAGATCCACTATGTGGTTGAACATTAGCGTAATCAGAACCAAAAAGTTCATTCAATCTATCAATAGCAATTTGTTCAATTACATCTATAAATTCACATCCTCCATAATATCTCTTACCAGGATATCCTTCAGCATATTTATTAGTTAAAATAGAGCCACAAGCTTCAAGTACTGATTTAGATACAAAGTTTTCTGATGCTATTAATTCAATATTATTTTGTTGTCTATCTTTTTCTTTTAATATAGTTTCATATATTTCAGGGTCAAATTGTTTTAAATTTTCCATATTAAAAACCTCTAAATTCTGTAATTGTTATTAATTCTTGTTTATCTTTCTTCTTATCAATCATGGATAAAACTAAATATGATGCGACTAATGCAACAAATCCTACTATAAATGAGATTAAATCACTTGGATTTTGACCTTGAATTCTATTTCCGATAATTATTCCAACAACCAACATTATTAGTGGTAATAAATATATTAATGCTGATGTTGATAAAAGTTTATTTGTTGCAAATTCAATATTTACGGGATCTCCTATTTTAGCATTAATACTATTTTTAACTTTAATATAATGATGATCGTCTTTTGCCATCTCACCACCCATTCTTGTAAGTGCTCCGCATCCGCAACTTGTTCCACAAGATTCAGATTTAGCAACCATTACAAGTGCTTCATCGTCCTTTATATCCGTTATTATTCCTAATTTATTCATCTATCCCTCTAATCTAGATTTTTAATATTCAATTCTTTTAATTGTTTATCATCAACTAATGTTGGTGCTTCAGTTAATAAATCAGAAGCTGATTGAGTCTTTGGAAATGCAATAACATCTTTTATATTGTCTTTATTTAATAATGTCATTACCAATCTATCAAGACCGTATGCTATACCCCCGTGAGGTGGTGTGCCATATGAAAGTGATTCTACAAAAAATCCAAACTTTCTTTCAATATCGTCTTTACTTAATTTTAATGTTTCAAATATTCTATTTTGTAATTGTGAATTATTAATTCTAATAGAACCACCTGCTATTTCATCTCCATTTATAACTAAGTCGTAAGCTTTTGCTCTAATATTTTCAGGATGCTTTTCTAAAAGCTCGATATCTTCATCAACGGGATGTGTAAAAGGATGATGTTTAGCTACATATCTTGATTCTTCTTCATCATATTCAAACATTGGAAATTCATTAATCCAAGTTATAGCAAAATCATTTTCATCAAACTCAAGATTTTCATCTGCAATCATATTTCTAAGAGAGCCCATGAGTTCTAAGACTCTAGGTTCTTTATCAATAATTACTAAAACTAAATCTCCATCTCTAATTTCTAATTTATCAATTAATTTAGAATTAAAATCTGAATTTAAGAATTTATTTATTGAAGAATTGATTTCGCCATTTTCAACTCTAAACCAAATTAATCCGCTTGCTCCCATTCCTTTAACAGAAGAAGTTAATTTATCAATTTGTTTTCTTGAATATTTTTCACTTAATCCATTAAAATTAATTGCTTTAATTTTCTTTCCATCAGCAACTGCATCCTTAAATAAATTAAAGTCTATATATTTTGATAAAGCTGAAATATCATGAATTTCAAAACCATATCTTAAATCTGGTTTATCTGTTCCATATCTTGTCATAGCTTCGTCAAAACTCATTCTCTTAAATGGTAATTCTAAATCAATATTTTTTACTTTTTTAAAGATATATTTGACCAATCTTTCATTTAATTCCATTACATCTTCAATGTCAACAAAACTCATTTCCAAGTCTACTTGAGTAAACTCTGGTTGTCTATTTGCTCTTAAATCTTCATCTCTAAAGCATTTAGCAATCTGATAATATCTATCAGTTCCACCAACCATTAACATTTGTTTGTATAATTGTGGTGATTGAGGAAGTGCATAAAAGGCATGCTTATTAATTCTTGAAGGTACTAAATAATCTCTAGCTCCTTCTGGAGTTGGTTTACCTAAGAAAGGTGTTTCAACCTCAATAAAATCATTTTCATATAAGAAATCTCTAAAGGCTTTAACTATTTCAGCTCTATTTTTTAATGTAGATTGCATTGATTGTTTTCTAAGATCTAAATATCTATATTTTAATCTCATTTCTTCTGAAACATTGTCATTATCCTTAATATAAATTGGTGGCGTTTTAGCTTTATCATATAAAACTAATTCTTCTACTATAATTTCAATATCGCCTGTAGCTATTTCACTATTTTTATTTTCTCTTCCAAAAACTTTACCTTTTATACCAATTACATATTCTGATTTTAATTCTTTAGCTTTTAAATAAAGTTCTTCATTTTCTTCTTTCTTAAATACTATTTGACAAATACCAGTTTTATCTCTAATATCTATGAATAAAAGTGGCCCTAAGTCACGACTCTTTGCTACCCAACCATTTAGTATAATAGTTTCACCAATATGTTCTTTCCTAAGCTCTCCACAAAAATGCGTTCTTTTCATAATTATTCCTCTTTTCTTACCCATGGATTATTATCTTTTTCATGTTTTATAGTAGTACTTCTACCATGACCTGGTAAAAGGATAGTTTCATCATCAAATTTTTTATATACAATATTTTGGATTGAGTTTTTTAAATCATTAAAATCTGCTCCATATATATCTGTTCTACCAATTGATTCTCTAAATATTAAATCTCCTGAAAATATTAATTTATTTCCTAATTTATAAATTAAATGATCATATGCATGACCAGGAGTATAATAATATTCAAATATATCAAATATTCCTTCATCTCCTTTTAAGTAAATATCTGCATATGTACTAATATCTGGTAAATCTGAATAATTTAAGCTTAAATTTATTCTTGGATTTTCTAGATAATCTTTAGAATATTCATTTGCTACAACTTTTACACCATACTTATCTCTCCAAAAATCAAGTGAAAGTATGTGATCCCAATGACCATGTGTAAGCATTAAATATTTTACTTTTAATCCTTCTTTTTCAATTTTTTCAATAAAAGGTTTAGTTTTTGTACTAGCATCTATAATCCATGCATCTTTACTATCTTCGTCCCATATCAGATATGTGTTAGTATTTACTGGACTATTGCCATCTTGCATAATTTTAAGTGACATATTAACTCCTAATAAATTTTACTCGAATCTAATTGTATTGTTACTGGTCCATCATTAACAAGCTCTATTTGCATATCGGCACCAAATACACCCGTTTTAACAATTTTAATACTCTCACTCATTTTTTCGATAAATTTATTATATAAATCTTCGGCTTTTTGACCTTTTGCAGAATTTGTAAAACTTGGCCTATTGCCTTTTCTAACATCTCCATATAATGTGAATTGTGAAACAATCATTATTTCTCCACTAATATCGTTGATAGATAGATTCATTTTACCTTTACTATCATTAAAAATTCTTAATCCTAAGGACTTTTTAGCTATATATTCTAAATCTTCTAATTCATCATTATTTTCTACAGCAAGTAAAACTAATAGACCTTGATTTATTGATGAATATAATTTTTCTTCAATATATAAATTTGATTTTGTTACCCTTTGTATAATAGCTCTCAAAATTACTCCCTATAAACTTCAATGGTACCATCTGTTTTTCTTACTAAGTACAATATTTTTTGAATTTCTTCTTTAGATTTAACATGTATTGTCAGGCTTAGATTAACAGTTGTGTCATTATTAAATCTTGAATTAATTCCTGCAATATTATATCTTTCCTTAGATAATACACGAGTTAATTCAGCTAAATATCCTGGTTTATCATGAGTAGTAATATTAATAACCACCGGAAATGATGAATTTGAATTATCATTCCATCTAACTTTTATTAGCCTTTCTTTATTTTTTGCGTTTTTGATATTAATACATGTTTTTCTGTGAATTGTTATACCATGACCTGTTGTAATGTAACCTACTACATCGTCTCCAGGTACTGGATTACAACATTTAGCAAATTTAACATCTAAATTTGTAAGATTATCAATTATAATACCATCAGATAAATTACTTTCACTAGATGTTTCAGTCTCTACATTCTTAAAATTATATTCAAGATTTTCTTTCTTGTCATTATATTTTTCATTATATTTAGATTCCAAATGTTTGATCATGGTATCTACATTTAAGGAACCATAACCTATAGCATTGTATAAATCTTCAATATTATTTTTCTTATATCTGTCTACTAAATAATTTAACCACTCAGTTTCTAATAATTTTGAAACATCGTAGCCTTTCTTTTTCGCTTCTTTTTCAAGCAGTTCTCTTCCATATTCAATATTCTTATCTTTATCTCGCTTTTTGAAGAAAGCTTTTATTTTATTTTTCGCATGTGATGAAACGACAAACTCCAACCAATCAATATTAGGTCCCATTGAATTATTTGAGGTTAATATACTTACTATATCACCTGTTTTAAGTTTATATGTTAATGGAACTATTTTTCCGTTTACTTTTGCTCCAACCGTTTTATTTCCAACTTCTGAATGGACTCTAAACGCAAAATCAATAGGTGTTGAATTCTTTGGTAAATCTATAACATCGCCCTTTGGAGTAAATACATATACTTCATCATTAAATAAATCTCCCTTAAATGAATCCATAAATTCATAAGCAGAAGTATCTTTGCCCCATTCAATTAATTGTCTAATCCAATTTAATCTATTATCAAAATTAGAAGCTTTTTTCTTTCCTTCTTTATACTGCCAATGATTTGCAATACCGAATTCAGCATTTTTGTGCATTTCTTCAGTACGTATTTGAATTTCAAAAATTTGACCTTTTTCTCCTATTACTGTTGTATGTAGTGATTGATAAAAATTAGGTTTAGGCATTGCAATATAGTCCTTAAATCTTCCTGGAATTGGCTTCCACATATTGTGAACTATACCTAAAACCGCATAACATTGATTAATATCACGAACAATAATTCTTACAGCAATTAAATCAAATATATTGTCTATTGTAGTATCTTGTTTCTTCATTTTATTATATATACTATAAATTCCCTTAGGTCTTCCTGTAATAGTATATTTAAAATTAAATTTATCTATTTCTTTTGAAATTTTTTCAATAATATGTTCAATGACTTTTTCTCTTTCAGATCTCTTTTGATCAATTTGTTGTGCAACATTATAATAAGAAACTGGATCTATATATCTTAGACATAAATCTTCAAGTTCCCATTTAATAGTATTGATACCAAGTCTATGAGCAATTGGTACATATATGGCTAAAGTTTCATTTGCAGTAGAAATTTGTTTTTCACGAGTCTTGTATTCCAAAGTTCTCATATTATGAAGTCTATCGGAAAGTTTAATAATGATTACTCTTATATCATTCGCCATAGCGAGCACCATTTTTCTAATGCTCTCTATTTGAGCCTCTTCTTTTGTTTTATACTGTAAATTTTTAAGTTTAGTTACACCATCAACTAAAGCAGTTATTTCCTCACCAAACTCATTTACCATTTGTTCTCTTGTGTAATCTGTGTCTTCAAGCACATCATGCATAAGACCTGCACATATAGTTTCATCGTCCATTTCAAGTGATGCAAGTATGATTGAAACTTCTACAGGGTGAATTATATATGCTTCTCCAGAATTACGCACTTGTCCCTCATGTTTTTCTTTTGCTAAATTAAATGCTTTAGTTATAAGTTCAACATTTGGATTATTATTATATTTTCTTATTGATTTAAATAATCTTTCTAGCATTTTCATCCCCTGAATATATGTACTATCTTATAGATACTATTTCTAATTGTATATTTGTATATCCATTAAAAGTGTTTAGCCCTAATTTATAGGCTATATCGATATATTGACCCTTTAATTTTTCTAAATCATCCGTGCTATTGATTTCTTTATTATCTAATAAATTTACATAATCATCAAGTTTAAACCCGATAGCTTGATGCGTATCTGTGTCATCAGATAATACAAGTCTTAAAACATTTCTATTAATTCCTAAAATACTTGCATTTAAAACTTGTACATGTTTTGTAGCAAATATTGGACTCTTAAAACCAAATCCATAAGGCTCTAAAAAATTAATTTCTTCAATAATTTTAGATTTGATTTGACTAAATTTCAACGTGAAATCTAGTTCTATTTCTTTCATGAAATCTTTAGACTGTAAATTACTGCTAACTAACAATTTATCATAGATTTCACTTAATTTATCCTTTTCAAAAGTCAATCCACAAGCCATTTCATGCCCACCAAAAGCTACATAATCATCTCTAAATTTATTTAAATTCTCATACATATTATATGCTTTAATGCTTCTCCCAGACCCCTTAACTAAACCTTTTTCAGTGGAATCTGTCAATATTATGGCCGGTTTATTATATCTATCTTTAACTCTTCCCGCAACTAAACCACATATCGATTCGTGAATTGATTTTTCATATAGTATAATTATATCATTTTTATCAATATTTTCATCATCTATCCGTGAAATTACAATTTCAACCGAATCTTTAGTCATATTCTTTCTTTCATTGTTTAAATCAACTAGAGCACTTGCATATTCTCTTACACTTTCAATATCCTCATCAAGAAATAGCTCAACGCCTAATTTTGCTGTGTATATTCTTCCAGAGGCATTAATTATGGGACCTATTAAAAAACCAACAGTATAAATATCTACCTCTTTATTCCAATTAATTTCATTGAGTAAAGCGGATATTCCTAAATTATTTCTAAGATTTAATTGTTTTAACCCTTCAATAACTACAATTCTGTTTTCATTTACAATTGGCATCATGTCACAAATAGTACCAAGTGCTGCAAATTGAATAAGTGATTCGACTGATTTTCTATCAAATCCAAGCATATCTCCATACATTATTTGAATTGTTTCGATAAATTTATATGCAACTAAAGCTCCACAAATCATCTTGAAAGGATAATTATCGTCTTTTCTATGAGGATTAATTACGGCGTCCGCATTTGGTAAATATTCAACACCATCTCGAACTACTGTTTCATGGTGATCCGTAACAATTACAGTTAAACCTCTATCTTTTGCATATTGAATGGCGTCTAGTGCTGCAATACCATTATCGCAAGTAATAACAAGTCCTATCTCATCTTCAATTGCTTTATCAATGATATTAGTATTAATTCCATAACCATCTTCTATACGATCAGGAATTGCATAATAGATTTCATCATAAATAAATTTTAATCCTTTATATAATATTACAGTCGCTGATACCCCGTCTTGATCATAGTCACCAACAATTAAAATCTTTTTTCCATGTCTCATGGATTCCAATATAGTTTCAACCCCTTTTTTCATATCTTTCATTAAAAGCGGTGAATGCATATTTTTAATCGTAGGATTTAAAAATGTATTTAGATTATAATCATCTATAATATCTCTATTTGCTAAAATTATCTTTTGAATTAAAGAAAAATCCTTTCTATTTTTTATTAAATTGTAATTAGTTTTATTTTGCATTAAATACCAATTTTCCATAATTACCTTATCTATATATGAAAAAATGAAAAGTTTGAAACTTTCCATTTTTAATTACTAAATTATTATCTCAGAAAATGATTATCTAGGATCTACTAATATTTGTCTATAATCAGTACCCGTTTCTTGTCCCACAACTCCAAGTAAGGCAAGTTGGTTCATAATTTCAGCAGCTCTATTTTCTGAAAGTCTAAATGTAGATGCAATTTCTTTTACTGAAGCTTTGTCTTCAACTACTATAAATTCATATACATCTTCAAGCAATAAATCATATTCAATTTCTTCGCCTATTTGAGCTTTAAGTTCATCTAATTTGTTTGAAAATCTCTCATCATTGCCATATGGTAGTGGTTGAACTGGAACATTTTGAAATGCTGGATTTGTACCATCATTTACAGTATCAGTTGAATTTTCTACATAGCTTAACGCTTGTTTTAGAAATTCAATTTGAGTATTACCTGATTGAATTACAAATGAATCCGCTTTTAATTCTACAATACGTCCTCTAACTCCTCCTCTTGTAACTACTTGATCTCCAACCTTCAATTCATTCATTGTTTCTTGGAATTTTTGTTGTTGTTTCTTTTGCGGTCTAATAAGCATAAAGTAAAATACAACAAATACTAATCCCATCATAACAAGTGATGGTAACATACTTGATAATCCTGATTGCTGTTGTGCTGCAATTATATACATTTTAATCCTCCTTTGTATATCCGTATTTCTTATAAAATTCTTCTTTATATTCTAAAAATCTATCTTCTAATATTGATTGTCTTATATTATCCATTAAATGCGTTAGAAAATATAAATTGTGATATGTTAAAAGTCTTGACGCTAATATTTCATTTGCATTGTTTAAATGTCTGATATAAGCTCTTGTAAAATTCTTACATGTATAACAATCACATTCGTGATCAATAGGTGTAAAATCCTCTCTATATTTTGCATTTCTTATATTTAGATGTCCTTGAGATGTTAGCGCAGCTCCATTTCTTGCAATACGTGTAGGTAGTACACAATCAGCCATATCTATTCCTGCTTCAACTGATTCAAAAAGATAATCTGGTGTGCCTATTCCCATATTATATCTTGGCTTATGTTCTGGCAATAGTGGCGTAGTAAATCTTAACATTTCAATCATTTCTTCTTTTGTTTCGCCAACAGATAATCCACCAATTGCATATCCGTCTAGATATTCATCTCTCTTTATAGTTTCTTCGACAGCTTTCTTTCTCAAATCCTTAAATAAACCACCTTGAACTATTCCAAATAGCGCTTGATTTTTACTTGTATGAGCTTTTATACATCTATCAAGCCATCTTAAAGTCATATCAAGAGATTTTGCTACATATTCTTTTGGTGCATCTGCAAATACGCATTCATCAAATGCCATCATTATATCTGAGCCAAGATTTTGTTGTATTTCGATTGATTTTTCTGGCGATATGAAATGTTTTGAGCCATCATAATGTGATTTAAACTCAACGCCGTCTTCTTGGATTTTATTGATATCTCCAAGCGAGAATACTTGGAATCCACCACTATCAGTCAAAATTGGTCTATCCCAATTCATAAATTTATGAAGTCCACCAGCTTTTTTTATTAATTCATCACCAGGTTTCAAATATAAATGATAAGTGTTTCCAAGTATTATCTGAGCTCCCAATTCCTTCAAATCATCCGGAGTCATCGTTTTTACTGTTGCTTTTGTCCCTACAGGCATAAAAATTGGTGTTTGTATATCCCCATGCGGAGTATGAATTACACCTAATCTCGCTTCACATTGTGAAGATTTTTTTATTAATTCATATTTTAATGCTTGCATATTACTCCTATTTTATTAACATTGCATCCCCGAAACTAAAGAATCTATAATTATTTTTCTTTGCTTCTTCATATGCTTCTAATATTTTTTCTCTATTGTATAGTGAACTAACCAACATAATTAAAGTTGATTTTGGTAAATGGAAATTTGTAATTAAATTATCTACCACCTTAAATTCGTACCCTGGATATATAAATATATCTGTCCAGTCAGCATCTGGTCTTAATTGGCCATATTTGCACGCAATCGATTCTAATGTTCTTATTGAAGTAGTACCTACTGCAATGACTTTACCACCATTATCTTTTGCATTTTTTATAATTTCATAATTTTGTGTATTTAATATGTAATATTCACTATGCATTTTATGATTTTCAATTTTTTCATCACTTACAGGTTAAAATGTACCAAGTCCAACATGAAGTGTCACATAAGCTATATTGACACCTTTTTCTTTTATTCTTTTTAGCAATTCTTCTGTAAAATGAAGTCCAGCTGTCGGAGCTGCTACAGAACCATCAAATTTTGCATATACAGTTTGATATTTAGTTTTGTCATAAAGTTTTTCTGTAATATATGGTGGAAGTGGCATATTACCAATTTCTTCAAGTATTTCGTTAAATATTCCATAATATTTAAAATCTATAATTCTATGCCCTTCTTCTGTAATTTCAGTAACGACACCGGATAATTTATCATTAAATACTATTTTTGTATCAATTTTCATTTTTTTCCCCGGTTTTACTAGACATTCCCATTTACTCTCTTCTAAATTTTTAAGCAGTAAAACTTCAATAGCCTCTTCTTTTCCTATTCTATTACCATATAATCTAGCCGGTATAACTCTTGAATTGTTTACAACTAATACATCCCCTGGATTTAAATAATCAATTATATCATAAAAATGTTTGTGTTCTATCGTGTTATTTTCTCTATCCAAAATCATTAATTTAGATTCTGATCTTTTATCCATAGGGTGCTGTGCGATAAAAGATGAATCTAATTCATAATCAAAATCCTTTCTATTCATCAATCTTCCTTAATATTTATTCCAAAATGTTCATATGCTTTCTTTGAAAGTATTCTACCTCTAGGCGTTCTATTTATAAACCCGATTTGAAGTAAATACGGCTCATATACTTCTTCAATAGTAATGGATTCTTGTCCCGTTGCTGCCGCAATAGTATCAATCCCTACTGGTCCACCTCCAAAATTTTCAGCTATTGTATGAACAATTTTTTTATCTAATTTATCAAGTCCTAATTCGTCAATTTCTAAAAAGTCTAGAGCTTGTTTTGCAATATCATGGGTAATTATTCCATTACCCTTGATTTGAGCATAATCTCTAACTCTCTTAAGTAATCTATTTGCAATACGTGGAGTTCCCCTAGATCTTCTCCCAATCTCATTGGCCGCCTCTTGTTCAATTTCAACTTCTAATATTTCAGATGATCTTAAAACTATTGTCGCTAAATCCTTTATTTTATATAAGTCAAGTTCGAGCATTACTCCAAATCTATCACGTAATGGTGATGAAAGCATACCTGCTTTGGTAGTTGCTCCAATCATCGTAAAATGCTCAAGATCAATTCTTAATGACTGTGCAGATGGTCCTTTACCTACAATTATATCAAGTGCAAAATCTTCCATTGCTGGATATAAAACCTCTTCAACAGATTTATTTAGTCTATGAATTTCATCAATAAATAAAACATCATATTTGTCAAGATTTGTAAGTATTGCTGCTAAATCGCCAGGTCTTGAAATTGCAGGTCCAGAAGTAACTTTGACTTTAACACCTAATTCATTTGCAATTATATGAGATAAAGTAGTCTTACCTAATCCTGGTGGTCCTTGTAATAATACATGGTCAAGTGAATCATTTCTTTTTTTAGCTGCTTCTATAAAAATCGATAATTTATCTTTAGCCTTATCTTGACCAATATATTCTCTTAGCCATCTCGGTCTAAGTGAGTATTCAGTTGTATCTTCATCATCAATCTGTATTGATCCAACAATTCTATTTTCTGACATCATATCCTCATATATATTCTAATAAAGCTTAATTATTTTAATTTCTAAAATTTTCTATTAAAAACTCTAATTAAATTCGCTTAAGTGCAGTCTTGATGATATCTGAAATTTTCATTTCAGAAGTATCAATATCTTTAAGTGCTCTTTTAGCATCCATATTATTATAACCTAAATTTATTAGAGCTTCTACTGCAATCTTGTAATTTTCATCTTCTTCAACCAATTGCACTTTTTTATCTCTATCGACTAATGTTTCAACATCTATTGAATCAGTAAGCTCAAGAATAATTCTTGACGCACCTTTTTTCCCAATTCCAGGGGCTTTCGTAATTGTCTTATAGTCATTATTTACAATTGCAAGCTTAAGTTCGAATACTGATAAAGTGGACAGTATTGAATTTGCAGCCTTTGGTCCAACTCCTGACACATTATTTAAACTTAAAAACATTTCTAAATCTTCTAATTCATCAAAACCATATAAAGTTACTGAATCCTCTCTCACAACAAATTCAGTAAATACCTTTCTAGTTTCATTAAGAATAAATT
>JAEZZB010000071.1 GCA_023442495.1 Bacillota bacterium | reverse complement strand
TAAGACCAGCTATCAAATGTCAAATAAAAAATAAATAATTTTAGACAAAGTTTTTAATATTAATTTTAGGCATAGCAAATAAACCTAATGATTTAGGTTTTTAAAATTAAAGTTTAATTAAGATATAACAATTAAATATTTGGAATGTAAGGTTTGTTGTCACGTAAAACTGCAAAAATAATGTTTGTTAACTTTCTTGAAACAGCTCCTAATGCTGTTCCATGCGATTTACCTCTTGATTTTAGACTTTCATAATATTTTGAAAGTGCTGGATCTTTAAACGCAGCAACTGTTGCAGCCAACCAAATTGCACGTCTTAAGTAAGGAGAACCTCTTTTAGATATTTTTGTTTTTGAAGCATTAAAATCACCTGATTGCTTAACAGTGACATCTAGACCTGCGTATGCAACTAATTGATTAGGCTTTTCAAATCTTGAAATATCACCAATTTCTGAGTAAATTGCAGCTCCTAGAACCTTCCCAATACCTGTAATTGTAGTAATAACGGGACAAAGTTCATTAAGTATAATCGAAATTTCTTCTTCAATTTCAGTAATTTGATTTTCTAGAAAAGAAATTTGATTAATAATTTGCTTAATTTGAAATGAAAAAGATCTTTGCGCAAATTTAATACCAAAAGAATTTGTAGCTAAATTTTGGATTTCATGAGCTTTTTCAATCCCAAATCTACCTTTACTACATTTAGATAATAAATTTGCTAGTTCCTCTGTGGGAATTGAAATCATATCTTCAGGTAACGGATATTTAGATAAAAGTTCTTTGGAAGCGACTCCATAAATATTTGAGAAAAGTCTTGAATACTCTGGAAAAACTTGATCAAGAATTGCAATAAGTTTTCTTTTCCAATCAGAAGCTTCATCAACTAAAGTAAATCTGTATCTTGAAAGATTTCTTAAAGCAAAAGTATCTTCATTAGAAAAGTTAGAAATAGAATATTCACCAAATCTTAAGATTTGAGCAATAACAAAAGAATCAACCGAATCATTTTTAGTTTGTCTAATATACATTTTTCTAAACGCTTCAGATTGAATAGGATTAATAACAATACATTCAAAATCTAATCCAATAAGAAAAGAATATAGACTTAACCAATAATGACCAGTTGCCTCCATTCCAATGATACAATTGTTAATGTCAATATTAAAAGAGTTAAGAAAGTCAATAAATTTACTTGATCCATTAAGAGTATTTGAAAAAGAAATACTCTTGGATATAGACTTTCCAGAAGAATCAATAATTGAAGCTTCGTGGTTTTTCTTTGCAATATCAATTCCAATGTAAAACATAAAATCACCTAACTTTGATAAAATTTAGATAGAGAAAGAACCCTCTAGAACTTTACGACAATGCAACCTCGTTAGATATACAGCAACGAATGTGCTATCCAGCTCATACGCATAAAGACGTAAAGAAGAGGCGTAACCCTTAACAAGGAAGACAAAACTTCAAGGAGAAAAACTACGACCTCTATCTATACAACTATTATCCCATAAAGATATTGGGATAGAAAATAAATATGTAGTTGTTAACTACAACTATATTATACGAGGAGAAAATATGGATAAAAACAAGATTATTTTATATCAAGAAGAAGACAGAAATATTTCAGTAGATGTTATTTATAGTGAAGAAACTTTTTGGCTAAAACAAAAATCAATGGCGGAATTGTTTGATATTGATATTTCCACTATCAATGAACATTTGAAAAACATCTATAAAACTGAAGAATTAGAGGAAAAGTCAACTATTGGGAAATTCCCAATAGTTCAAAAAGAAGGTAACAGGAGCGTTACGAGACAAGTAAAATTTTACAATCTTGACGCAATTATAGCAGTAGGATACAGAGTCAATTCAAAAAAAGCTAAAGATATAGCTTCTAAAGAGTATGACATTTTCAATAAAACACAGAAAATAGATTCTGATTTTGATGAGTTTATTAAAAGAGTAGATAATTTAAGTTAGAATTATATATTAAAATTAATAAATTTAAATAACAAAGTATTATATACTGACCCTAATAAGATAGATTAAAAAATCAACTTATAGGGTCAGTTTTTAGTGTTATAAATAGCCTCAGATATTGACCAAATAAATAATTATGGAATATTCGGATTATTCAAACATAAAGTATAAATCTTCTATACCTGTACTAATCTTACTTCTCGTGAACAACTAAAAGAATATTATTATGTAACAGTCCTTTTTAATTTATAATTTTATGGGTAAATTTATATTGTAATTATAAAAAAAACACTAATTGCACGCACTGAAATGAAAATCTATACAAAAATAAGGAAGGCAATATGAAAACAAAAAAATCTTTTTTACAAGAATTTAAATCGATGCTTTTTGATTATAAAATTATATATATATTTTTGGCATATATAGTTATAAGTTTATTAACGAATTTTGTAGTTGGATATGTACCAATAAAGGAAACTACTAAAATTGGTATAGGATTTAATGAGGATACTAATACTGCAAATGACTTAATTGATTATACTGACAAATTCGAAGAAATGAAAGAAGAATTTTATGAAATGAAAGTAGATGATATTTTAGAAGCTTCAAATCAAAAGGTATTAGAGCTTAGAGGTTATGATGAAGGGGATTATATCGAAGTTAATAGAAAATATTTAGAGCTCCTTTCTCAAAGAGTGAATTTAGTTATGCAGGGATATTCCTTAGATAGCCCAGAACTTACTGAACTAGAAGCGAAAATTGATGAGGCTAGTAGAAAAAAAGATGATCTTTGGAATAAAATAGATCTTGAGAAGCAATTTCCTAGAGAAAAAAGTGACGAAATTTTTATGAGAGTAAATTTGCTCCCTGATAGAGTAATTCGTCAAACTGAAGTTAATAAAACAGATATTTTTCATGATTTGAGAAATGAAGGACTATTGTTAGGCATTGGATATTATTTTGGAAAAAACACTCATTTAATAGCATGGGTTAATGCTCTAATATTAGAAATATTTTTAGGTGTAATTTCTTATTTATATATTAGAAAAAGAAAAAATAATAGCGTTGAAAATGGAAGTATAGAAGCATATAAAGAAGATAAAAGAAATATTTTATTATCATTTATAACTATTTCATTGATAATGTTATTATTTATGTACATTTCTCGATTTATAATAGTTAATATGAAGTATCCTGGAAAATTCTCAAATGTTAACTTGAGTGTATTTGGTATTAGTAGTATAACTAAAAACACATTTTACCCTCAATTAGTTAGAACATTTATATTTTCAATTGTATATTATATAGCAAGACCTATATTATATTCTAAAAGAGCGGAATTAATGAATGTTAAAACATCATCCATTTATTTCCTAGTATTTAATGGGATTATGTATTTTATATACTTTAATATACCTATGATAGTATTTGTTTCTTTAACTGGGCCATTAGCTTTTACCCCTTCATATATATTTGCAATTCCTATGTTAATATTGTTTATCATGATAACAATATATTCGTATAAATCATTTATGTCAGGAGAGGAATTATTTAAAAGAAGAAAAGCA
>JAEZZB010000029.1 GCA_023442495.1 Bacillota bacterium | reverse complement strand
AAAAGGTTAAAAATTTAGAACCTACAATTTGGATAAATCCAGATAGAAAAACTGGAGATGAAGCTTGGGAAAATGTTGATTTTACATTTGAAGATATAAAAGACGCAGACGACAGATTGAGAAAATTTGCTCCTCTTATGGTAAAACTTTTTGGGAAAGAGTTTCCTGAATTATATGAAAGCAAAGGCATATTAGAATCTCCTTTAGTTAGACTTAAGAATTTAGAAAAAAGATATAGTGAAGAAAAAGATTTTAAGGGAAAATTATATCTAAAAATGGACTCCCATCTACCAGTTGTCGGATCAATTAAAGCAAGAGGAGGACTTTATGAAGTTCTTGTATTTGCTGAAATACTCGCAAAAGAAAACAATCTTCTAGATGAAAATAAAGATTATTCACAATTTGCAGATGATAATTTCCGTGAACTATTTTCTAGATACACAATTCAAGTAGCATCAACTGGAAATCTAGGTATATCTGTTGGGGTTATGGCTTCAGCACTAGGATTTAACTCAATTGTTCATATGTCAAATGATGCTAAAGATTGGAAGAAAAAACATTTACGTGATAGAGGTGCAACGGTTATAGAATATGACGGAGACTTTTCAACTGCTATTACAAAAGCTAGAGAACTAGCATTGAAAGATCCTTTCTCATATTTTGTTGATGACGAAGATTCAACAACTCTATTTAAGGGTTATTCAGTAGCAGCTTTACGTACAAAAGAACAAATTGAAAAATTAGGTATTAAAGTTGATAAAGATCATCCTATATTTCTTTATGCACCTTGCGGCGTAGGCGGATCGTCAGGTGGTGTTTCATTTGGATTTAGAAAAATTATGGGAGATAATGTCCATGCTTTCTTTGTAGAAACTACTCATATACCTTCTTTCTTAATAGGAGCAGCTACTAAATTACATTCAAATATATCTGTATATGATTTAGGCATTGATGGAAAAACAGAAGCTGATGGTTTATCAGTTGCAAGACCTTCTAAATTTTCAGGTAATACGATGGAATCTCTTTTGAGTGGTGTAATCACTGTTGAGGATGATACATTATTTGAAACACTTAAAGATCTTAACGAATTAGAAGATATTAGAATTGAACCGTCATCTACATCATCTATCGTAGCTAGCAAAGCTCTTTTTACTTATAAAGAGACTAGAGACTATTTAGAAAAATACGATTTGTTAGATAAATTAGACAATGTTACACATATTTGTTGGGCAACAGGTGGAAATCTTGTGCCTAATGAAGTAATGGATGAATATTTAAATAGATAATTAATAATCTACAATATCTATTATTTATTAACTTTTTGTCATAGATATTGTAGATTTTTTGTTTCTATTATTACGAAAATGTCTTAATTTTGGCATTTTTTTTCTTTTAATATTTGGTATTATATAAGCATGGAAATGGACCATTTTTTAGTATTTGATATCCTCTCTTCAAATACTAATTACCTCATTGTGATCACCGGCAATTTGGGTACCACGCTATTTAGAGCTGTCAATAGCATTAGTAAATTTTAGAAGTTATCTCTATGGTTCTCTCACCCATATTCTGAAATTTATAGGTGAATTCGATCGAAAAAAGACACGTTTGAATGAGTTTTCTTAAATTCAAACGTGTTTTATTTTACTTTCTCTCAAAATACCACTTGTTCTCTTGTTCATTGTACATCTTTGTAAATTCATAAAGATTGTATTCTATGGAGTTCAATGTGTGTACTAATTTTCCAAGTTCAAAATTATATCTTCTATCAAAATTATTTTCTATTTCTCCAATTATATATGAAGTCTTTAAATCACCTTTAAAATATGTCAACAATTCTTCATATGTATTTGCTGTGATAATTGGTTTTTCATCTAAATCGTTTAATTCTATTATTAAACTAAGGGCAGATCTAAATAAATTATTTAATTTTGATACAGTCACAGTATTTATATTTTCATTCATCTTTAATCTAATATCTTTTCTAAGTTTTTTAGATACATAGTTTATTTGAGCTAATTCATCAATAAGCCTAACCTCATCAACAGATATATCTTTTTCTAAAAGATTTTTTAAAGCTAATCGCAAATCTAAATATGAGGTTCTATATGAATTTAATAAAACTTTTTCCTGTCTAGGTCTTAATACATATGTATTTATCAATAATCCCATGACAGAACCTATAATAGTATCTATAATTCTATTTAATGCATATATTTCAAGGTTTTTATTTGCATATGGAACATCAAGTACAAATACGAAAAATATTAATGCTGAACCGATAGTATATTGCCAGTTGAAAAAATAGCATGCCACAATAATTATCGTCATACCTAAAGTTACACCAAATGGATTAACTTGTTTAATTGATTGCAACATAAACGCAACGATAACTGCAACTATATTTGCCATTAATCTGTCAAAAGATGATCTAAGTGAATCAAATATACTTGAGTTTATCGCTGTAATTGCTGCAGCTGCCATCATCGCAGGATTTAATTGAGGAAAAATTGTGGCGATAATATATATTATAAATGCTGCTAAAATTGTTTTTAATGATCTTAACCCTAGAATTTTTTTCATACTACCCTCATAATAACAATAGTACATAATAAAATATTACACAACATTTTTGTTTAGTACAAAATATTTTTTAATATTGAATAACCATTCGTAGTTTTTTCAACTATTATTTGCTTATCAATTTGCTCTTTTAATGTTTCAACATGAGAAATAATACCAATTAACTTATTTGAATTTGTTATTTTATATAAAGTTGACATTACTTTTGATAAAGTTTCCTTATCCAATGTACCAAATCCTTCGTCTACAAACATTGAATCTAACTGTATTCCACCAGCATTTTTTTGTATCAAATCTGAAAGACCAAGTGCTAGAGATAAAGCCGCTTGGAAAGATTCTCCGCCAGAAAGTGTATTGATATTTCTTAACGATTTATTGTGATGATCAATTACTTCGAAATCAAGTCCCATTTGTTCATTATTGTTGTCAGGATTTTCTTTTCTTTTAAGTGAATATTTTCCCTCAGTCATTTCAATAAATCTGCTATTTGCAGCGATTAAAATATTGTTAAAATGTCTAAATTGAATAAAAGTTTCAAATTTCAAGCTTTTTACACCTTTAATTTTGCCTCTGATTATATCGCTTAATTCTTTCAAATCTTGACGTTTTTTTTCTAATTCAATTAAATCTTTTTGAATATTTTCAAGCTTTTTAACTTGATTATTATTTACTTTAATATTAGATTCCAAAATACTTGATCTAAATCTTAAATTTTTAAGATTATTCTCTATTTCTTTAATTTCTTCTTCTACCTTATTAATATCTAAATTATATTTTTCATCAAGATTTTCACTTAAAGTCTTAATTGCTGTACTTAATGTATTAAATTTTAAAGAATATGTTTGATAATTTCCCCTTACATAATTAATTTCATTACTTAAAGCTTCAATAAACTCTTTAACTTCTTCTTTCTTATGAATTGTTTTATCTTTATCTTTATTTTCTAGTTTATCGATTTCTTCAATTTCTCTTTTTTCTAGATTCTTTTTATTTTCTTTAGCGATATTAATTTCGTTATTTTCATTTTCTCTTTTAATATTTTTTTCTTTTAATAATGTTTCTAATTCTTCTATATTATTTTCGTAAATATCAATATTTGAGATAATCGAATTAATTTCCACTAATTTATTCTTATTTTCTGAAATTTTCAAATTTAAGTCTATTTCAAAATTTTCTACATTATCTCTTGTAATATCTAATTCATCAAATCTTTGATTCATATTTTTTACACTTTGATTTATATTGATATCTATTTTAGATATTTCATTTTGTAATTCTTCTTTGTCTTTTCTTAATTTTTCGACTTTAATTTTTTCTTTATCGAGTTCATCTTTTGATAAAACTTCATGACTTAATTTTGCTGGATTTGGATGATAAGTAGATCCACATACAGGACATTCAACATTATCCATTAAAGTTTCAGCTAAAATGCCTGCTTGTGA
>JAEZZB010000054.1 GCA_023442495.1 Bacillota bacterium | reverse complement strand
TAAAGCATTTTTGGGTTTTGTTGAATATTAGCAATTTCTTCTTTAGTCAATTTTCCATATTTTTCTTGTATTAAAGTAATAACTTTACCCAGATTTTCTTTTAATACTTCTAACATATAAACCTCCTTTTTCTTTTCTAATAGATACCCAAAACTTAAAATTTTAATAATTATGCTAAAATAAAAATCTGTTGTTTAAAAACAACAGATTTGATGACAATATTATTGATATATAGTTGAATATTGATTTTGTATATTTTGTAAATGGTCTCTTAGTCTCATCAAATAAGTGTATAATTTATCATAAGCGAGTTCTTCTTCGGCAGACGTTGTGCCTGATTTAAGTCTTTCTAATGATTCTTCTCTGTTCTTATCTGCTATATCAGAAATCTTAATTGCGAGAGTTCTAAGTTTTTTCATATCGAATTCATTATTCATTAAACTTTGTTTGATATCATCAAAGTATAATTCTAAATTATCTGCCATGAGTTGGATTTCTTGTATAGCTACGTCAGAGAAAGTAATCTCGCTATCTGCCATGTTTACAGATAATTTATAAATATTGTAGGCATAGTCTCCTAGTCTTTCAATATTTGATACGATTTTTAGGTAATAGGATAATTGTTTATATTGTTGTTTACCTAAGTCGTTAGACATCGCCTTTACATCAATTTTAGTGATTTCGGTATTTAAGAAGTCGATAACTTCTTCATTAAATTCTATTTCTGCTGATCTACTATCTTCATGATTGATTAAGTTTGATATTGAAAGTAATAAATTTTTCTTTGCATATCCAAACATTCTTATTGTTTCTTGTTTAATACCAGCAATTGTTGATAATGTATCGTTATAAGCTTGTGTATTTAGATACATTAAACTAAATCCTATATCTCGAGGATCTTTACCTTGAATAACATAATTGGATATTCTTTCCAAATAAGATGTAAATGGAAGTAATAGTATAGTGGTTACAAGATTAAATACTGTATGTAAAAATGCAATTTGTTGAGCAACTACTGGAGTCATAGTTTCAATAAAATGAATAACAGGAAATATCATTGCAAATATAGAAAATATTATTGTTCCTATTATATTAAAGGTTATATGAGAAACAGCTACTCTTTTAGCATTTTTACTTGCGCTTAAACTAGCAAGTATAGATGTGAAACAAGTACCAATATTACTACCAAGCACTATGTAAAATGCAGATGAAAATGGTAGAATCCCATTGTTAGCAAAAGTAATAAGTACCCCAGTGGTTGCAGATGATGATTGAATTATCGCTGTAAATAATGCTCCCATTATTATACCGATAAATGGATGACCAGCTTTAGCGAGTATACCCTTTAGTATAGGGTTATTTGCGAGGGGCATAACAGCATCACCCATCATATTCATTCCCATGAATAGAACACCAAATCCGAAGAGAATAGTACCTGTATACTTGTATTTACGTCTTTTCATAAAAAGCATCATTACCATACCTATGAAAGCTATGATTGGTGCTATTGTTTCAATATTTAACGTTAATATTAGACCGGTAACTGTTGTACCGATATTTGCTCCCATAATGATATAAATCGCTTGTTTAAGAGAAAGAATTTTGGAGTTTACAAAACCAACCGTCATAACTGTGGTTGCAGACGATGATTGTGTAATTGCTGTAACAACTGTACCAATCAGAACTCCTAAGAATTTATTGCTTGTCAATTTTTCAAGTATATCTTGAAGTTTATTTCCTGCAAGAAGTTCTAGTCCTTTACCCATTTGATTCATTCCAAATAGGAATAAAGCGAATCCACCAAAGAGCGTAGTTATTTCTAACATATGCGCCTCCGAAATAATTATCTTTTTTATTATATCATACGAATTTAAATGTTAAAACAAAGTAAAATAAATTTAAAGTTTTTATTTGTAAAACTATGATAAAATAAATATAAATTATTAAAATCAAGGGTGAAATATATGAAAATTGTAGGAATATCAAGTTCAATCATTAAAGAACAAAATGAGGAGGCTTTCTTAGGATATGAAAGATCATATGTAAATGAAGACTATATTAAATCCGTTATAAAAAATGATGCAACTCCAATGATTATTCCATTTAATACAAATGATGAAATAATTAAAAAACAATTATCAAGTGTAGATGCATTGATTTTAAGTGGTGGACATGATGTAAACCCTCTAAACTATAATAATCAACCTAGAGAAAAACTTGGTCAAACTTTTGACGAAAGAGATAAATTCGATTTAAAACTAATAAAGTATGCTTTAGAAAAGGATATTCCAGTACTTGGAATATGCAGAGGTTTACAAATATTAAATGTATATTTTGGAGGAAGCTTATATCAAGATTTATCATATGACAAGAAAATATATATTAAACACGACCAACAGTACAATCCAAAAAATATTAGTCATACAGTAGAATTGACTCAGGGTTCAAAACTTTATGATATATTTAGTAAGAATATAATAAGTGTAAATTCATTTCATCATCAAACTATAGATAATCTTGCCGATGGTTTAATAGCAAGTGCTTTGAGTCCTGATGGTGTAATTGAAGCGATTGAGCATAAAGACTATAAATTTGTAGTTGGAGTACAATGGCATCCAGAAATGCTTCATGAAGTTGATGAAAGTATGAATTTAATATTTAAAGCATTAATAGAAAGTGTGGGAAAATGAAAGAATTAGAGTTTGTAGTTTTATTAGAAGAAATGAAAAAAACATATAGACAAACTAAGATAATAGGAGAAGATAGAAGAGAAAATGATGCAGAACATACATTTCATATTGCGACTATGAGTATGTTTTTGCAAGAAATTTCAGAAATTAAGGTAGATATCAATAAAGTCATAAAGATGCTTTTAGTTCATGACCTAGTAGAAATATTTGCGGGAGATACATTTGCTTTTGATGAAAAATCATATATCGGTAAATTAGATAGAGAGAAAGAATCTATGGAAAAACTAAAGAGCTATTTATCCGAAAATAATCAAAAGATGTTAGAAGATCTTTGGCTAGAATTTGAAAATAATTCTACAAATGAATCGAAATTTGCTAATTCAATGGACAGATTGCAACCAATACTTAGCAATATTAATTCAAACAATGGTGGTACATGGAAAGTTAACAATGTTAGATTATCTCAAGTTTTTAAGAGAATTGAACCAATTAAGGATTTTAATATGAAAGTCTATGATTATTTACATTCTGAAGTTTTAAAAGCTGTTGATAAAGGATATTTAATTGATGATTTAAATATTATAGGAGGTTCTAATGGATAGATTGAACGATAAAAAATTCTTAAAAAGACTTATAATGCTAACTATTGCAGTTTTGACTGTTATTTATATTGGAACTGTCCTTAATTTTTTTAGAAATGTATGGGATGTAATATTTCCATTTGTACTAGCATTGGCAATAGCTTATATATTGAATATTGTTATGAGATTTATTGAGGAAAAAGTTCTAGGGCTTATAAAAACAAAATGGATGGATAAAATAAAAAGACCGATAAGCATTTTATTATCAATTGTTTTTGTAATAGCAATCATTGCATTGATTCTTTCCATTGTAATTCCTCAAATGGTTAATTCAATTAGAATCATTGTAGAAAGCATCCCTAAATTAATAGAAGATGTATATAAATGGCTACTAGAACATCCAAGAAATGAATTGATAAATACTTTTATCACTGAAAGATTAAATGAAATACAACAAAATTGGCAATATTATGCAAACAATATCTGGGAATTTATAAGAAACAATATTGGGGGATTACTTGGTTCAACATTCGATTTTATAAATAGTATATTTGGAGCTTTTTTCACTATTTTCGTAACATTAATATTTGCAATTTATATTTTATCTGGTAAAGAACGCCTAGGTGAAGAATTTAATTCAGTTATTTCTACCTATTTACCTAAAAAACATTTTATAAGAATAAAATACTTTTTAAGCGTAATGAATGAAAAGTTTGAATCCTTTATAAAAGGACAGGTTGCAGATGCTATAATAATAGGATTTTTAGTTTATCTTACATTACTAATTGCTGGGATGCCTTATGCTATAACAATAGGTATAATTGTCATGGTTACAGCATTTATTCCAATGCTTGGAGCATATATTGGTGGAGCAATTGGATTTTTAATGATAGCTGCTGAAAATATTCAACAAGGATTTATTTTTATATTGTTATTAGTTATTGTTCAACAATTAGAAGGAGATATAATTTATCCAAGATTAATTGGTAATAGCATTGGACTTCCAGGGATATGGACATTTTTAGCGGTAATAGTAGGTGGAGCTATTGCAGGACCTGTAGGAATGTTGTTGTTCGTTCCGTTATCTGCTGGTTTTTATAAAATAATAAATGATGATATAAGAAATAGAAAAGAAAAAAAGAAAGAAAATAAATTTGAAATTGAAGAAGGAAAATATATATCATAATTTTATATATATTTAGAATATGAATAGGAATAAGTATGGAAGAATATCTAAAGAATGCAATTTCTTTGGAAGAGATTGAAAGATCAATACAAAAGAAGTATAAAGTAGAGACATTTTCAAAATTTTTAAAGGCATTAGACAAATATGATTTAATACAAGAAGGAGATAAAATAGCTGTCGGCATGAGTGGCGGTAAAGATAGTTTATTGCTAGCTAAAATGCTTCAACAATTACAAAAATTTTCAAGAGTAAAATATGAAATTGAATTCATCGCAATGGATCCTGGTTTTAGTTTTGAAAATAGAAAAAAACTAGAAGATATTTGTGAATATATGGATATCCCAGTAAAAATATTTCAAACAAATATTTTTGAGATTGTACATGAAATTTCTAAAGATAGTCCTTGCTATTTATGTGCAAGGATGAGAAGGGGAAATCTTTATGCTAAAGCAAAGGAACTTGGTTGTAATAAATTAGCTCTTGGACACCACTTCAATGATGTTATAGAAACAATAATGTTAAATATAATGTGGGCAGGTGCATATAGAACAATGATGCCAAAGCTAAAAAGTCAAAATTTTGAAGGACTAGAACTAATAAGACCATTATATTTAATTGAAGAACGAGATATAATAAGATGGTTAAATAATACTGGGATAGTTCCAATGGATGAAGCTTGTCCAATTATGGAAAAGAAAAATGACAGTCAAAGACAAAATATAAAAATGATAATCGAAAATTTAAAAAAAGAAAATCCAAATGTTGAAAAAAGCATTTTCAAATCTTCTGAGAATGTATTTGCTGGAGCTGTGTTAGAATATGATTTGAATGGCATTAGACATTCTTTTTTGGATGAATATGATGATTATGGAGGATAGATGAAGAAAATTAATAAGTTTTATTTGCTAGTTGGTATCATTCTAATTATTTCACTGCTGGCATTCGCTTTATCAGGAATAAATAAAAAAGAATTAATTTTAAAAATTAATGATGAAAAGATTGGCGAAGAAGAGTATTTTAGAGCTATGAGTCTAAAAATTAATGAAGTTAAAAATGAATATATGCAAAAATTCGGTGAAGAATTACCAAAAGATTTTTGGTTTGAAAAGCAAAATGGTGAAAATCCTATTAAAACACTTTATGAAAAATCTTTAGAAGAAATTAAAGAATTTAAGACAATCTATATACTTGCAAAAGAAAATGGTAATGTAGATACTATTAATTTTGACGATATTGAAAAGAGAAGACAAATAGAAAATAAAAGACTTAAAGATGAGAATGGTAAAACTATTTTTGGAACCGAACAATATAATCAAGACGAGTTTGAGTTTAATGAAGTTAGAAATCTAAGACTTGCATATATTCAATCATCAAATAATGAAGAATTAAATGTAAGTGATGATGAAATTAAAAATTATTTTAATTCAAATATAGAATCTTTAAAAAATAGACAAGTTGAATATTCAGTTAATTTTATAAGAGTTGAAAATCCATCTGAAAAACAAAAAAGTGAATACGAAAAATTGATTGAAGAACTTTCAGTTAATAAAAGACTTGCTGATATAATTGATAATTATCCATACTTGAAGGATTCGTACCAAAGAGCAGATTTAGGAGAAAATTCGATTAAATTATTTGAAGAAAAATATCCTAAAATATATGAATTGAGTGAGTCTATAGATATAGAAAAATCATTTGCATCAGAAAAATCAGACGGAAATTTATATGTAGTTCAAAATACTAAAACATTTTTAACAGATGAAGAGTTATTTGAAGAAAAAAAGGACGAAATTAAACTTTCACTTCAAACTATCAAGTACTCAAGTTTAGTAAAGAAAAGAGCTGATTTACTCAAAGTTGAAGATGATGAAAAAAATAATATTGAATTTACAAAAGATGTATTAAAGAATGTATTAAATTAGATTAAATGATTAGTAAATGGGGTATAATATGACACAAATTGTATTGATGATAATTTTAGGAGCTATTACAATATATAATTTATTAAAGTATACAGATATTATAGTAAGAGCTAAAATTAGCGTTTCAGATATTATCTCTTTAATCATAATTTTAGTACTAATCTATATAACATTTAATAGTATATTAGAGCACAATATTTTAAATTATTCTTTAGCGGTAATTTTTTTCCTTTATACATTCTCTGGAATACTCGTAAGAGGTTACAATAAGCATGGAATTTATGATTTTGGAAAAATAAGCCATATTGCAAAATTCACAAAGTGGAATCAAGTAGATTCCATAAAATTTGAATATTTTGCAAAAGATGCAATTGATGTAATTTTTGTTACAAAAATTAGAGCTATAAGACATAGATATGATGAAAAGCATGAAAACTCCATTGTAAAAATAAAGAAAGAATTAAATGTATAATTTATTAGGTGGAATAAATTTGAAAGATTTAATAAGCCTTAAAAAAAATATTGAAATAAAAATTAAAATTTCAAAAGATAGGAGATATTTATGAAGTTAGCAGAAGCTTTACAAATTAAGAAAAACTTAGATATTAAAATTACTAATATTAAACAAAGATTAGAGAATAATGCAAGGGTTCAAGAAGGATTAGAACCTGCTGAAAATCCTACAGATCTTTTTAAGGAACTTGAAGAGACTATCATTTCTTTAGAAAAATATACATCAAGAATAAATATCACGAATTCACAGACAAAAGTTGATGGTAAAACTTTAACTGAATTATTATCTAGAAGAGAAGCCTTAAAAGAAAAGGTTGCAGCATATGATAAATTTATCGTCAGCGGAAGTGTATTAACAGATAGATATTCAAATACAGAAATTTTAGTTCGTCCAACACTTCCAATCAATGAAATTCAAAAGAGAAGGGATTTAATAGCAAAAGAATTAAGAGAAATCGATTATAAAATACAAGAAACTAATTTTACTACAGATTTAATTTAAATTTTGTATTTTAGATATTTTAATAAATAGATAAGTATTTATGGTAAAATCTACTAAAAATCTTGTAGTAAAATTACTATATTAATTGACAATTGAATTTAGGTGTAATACAAAAGGCGAACATGAGAGGGCATTCTATAAGTAGGTGTAGAGCACACCGTGCAAATATATGCTTAGCTTAATATTTACAATTGTACAGTTTTTGTAATTTTTATTACCACATGTTGATTTTGTAAGAGGGTGGGACGTGGGATATTTGAAAATAATTATTTAAAGAATATTCTAATAATATATAAAAGGAGTATAATATGAAATTTTATGGAACAATGATTTGTTCAGATACTGTATATGCTGATAAAGTGCTTAGAAGAAATGGGATTGACATTGAATATATTGATATAACAGCAAGCACAGCAAATTTAAAAGAGTTTTTAGCTTTGAGAGATAGCAAAGATGAATTTGTTAGTATAAAAGAAACTGGTAAAATCGGAGTACCAGCATTCTTATTAGATAATGGTTCAATAACATTTGATGTTTATGACATAGAAGGTGTAACTGAACACATTGAAGAAGAAGGTGATACAAAACCAGGAATGTGTGATATATTATAATATAACAATTTTGTTATAAACTTGAAACTCATCAGATAAAATTATAATATTAAATTGCAAGTAAATGATTTTATTAAATTTGCAACCCTTATATTTTATATATAAAAAAGCACGTGCCGGTGCTTTTTTTATTTTAAATAAAAGTAGAAAGCGTATAAAATATTGAGAAAACGAGTGAAAACATTCATTATTTAAATTATTTTAATAAATAAAACCGTTATCAATAGAAACAAAAATATTTCAAAACAGCTAAAAATAGAGATTAAATTAAGATTAAATCTAAAAATTAATGAAAATGTTTGCTTGAATTTATTTGTTTTAAGTCTTTCTTATTCATATAATATAATCAGATAGGAGGGTATATGAGAAATACATTCAAAAGAACAATGTCGTTGATATTAGCATTTATAATGTTTTTAGGATTTCTACCTATTGCAAATACATCGACAGCGATAAGTGGATACGCGCTTCCTCCAATGATTAATAATGGTGTGACTACATTTTCATATCAAGGTGATGAGAACACAAAAGTAGTCAAATTACCTGGTTCATTCAATGGTTGGGATATTGATGCGACAGAACTTACAAAGGGAGATGGTAATTTATTTACTACTCAAATGAAATTACAAGCAGGAAAATACCAGTATAAATTCCATGTTGATGGTGAATGGATGCCAGATCCAAATCTTGAACTTGTAGTGCAAGGATTAAAGGTAAATGCAGAATCTTTGATTAAAGCAGGAACAAGTATAAAGTTAAATAGCGTATTTGTAGATGAATCAGGAAAAGAAAATCCTGTTGAAGCAAGTTATGCATTAGAAAAGGTAACAACTGGGGCTAGTATAGAGGGAAATACACTTACGGTAAGTGATGAAGTTGATGAAAAATCAGTAATCGTAGTTGCAAAATACAAAGAATATGAAGTTAAACATAAAGTTGAGATTTCTAAAGTTCTTAATAAATTTGTTGTAAATTACAAGAGAAACGACAATTCACATATGAATTGGGATATGTGGGTTTGGGGTGATGGTGTAGATGGTTCAGCATATGGATTTAGTGAAGAAGTAGAAGGATATGCTAGAGGAACTATTGAAACTCCATTATCAGAAATAAGTGTAATTACAAGACCAAAATCTTGGGATTCGCAAGAAGTTACAAGAACGGTTACCATGCCTAAAGATCAAAACAAAGTTGAAGTTTGGATACTTCAAGGCGATGAAACAGTTTACTATTCAAGACCAGATGGTGAGCAAACATTACGCAGAAATATTCTATTCAATTATGATAGACCACAAAAAGACTATGTGGGATGGGATTTATGGGTATGGTCTTCAGGCATATCAGACGGATCTAATAGATTTGATGAGAATGGTAAAGTAAGATTTAACATTGCTAATGATGCTACAAATGTTGGATTTAAAATACACAAAATAGTCGGGGATAATGCATGGGCAGAAATTGATCAAGATTTTGATAGAATTATTTATACAAATCCTGATGCATTAGAAAAAACCACAAAAGTTTATGCTATTCAAGGACAAGGAGAAATAAGACAAATTCCTTATTTAACAGGTCCTACAATAAAAAATCATAGCATAACATTTTATTATAGAGATATAGATTTATATGATAATCTTGAATTTGATAAATTAGAATCAGTCATTATAAATTTAAGCAAGAGAAATCTTGATACTGGACAAGTTACAAGTCTTGGTTCATTTGAAATGGTTAATAATCAAGAAAATGAATATTTCGAATATACTGCAGAAAATCTTGAAAGTAACTTTGACTATATTTACACATTTGATGCAACTGTTGAAGGTCAACAAACTAAAGGGATTTTAGATGTTTATAATACAATAGGCGATGAGTCTTATGTAAGACTTAGAGATGCAGTAGTAAACGTAAAGGCAAAAGCAAGTGCAGAATCTGTAGAAGCAGGAGATTCAATTGTAATAAGTGTAGAAATAGATAATCCAGATAATGAAGTTATAAAATCAATATATATCGATGGTACAGATTTAGGACTTGGTAAAATTGATGTAAGTAAAGAACTATTGAAACAATCATTTGTTATTCCTCATGATCATGTAAAATCTAGCGTTGATTTAGATGTAGTTGTTGTAGATAGTTTTGATGGAAAACATATAGGGAAAGTTAGTTTTGAAATACTTCCAAATACTGATACTGAAGAAAAAATAGATTGGGATGAAGAAATAATTTACTTCATGCTAACTGATAGATTTAGTGATGGAGATGTTTCTAACAATTCTTTATATGGTGAGGGATTGGATAAAAATCATTTAGAATCATATCATGGTGGAGATTTTCAAGGAATCATTGATAATGTTGATTATCTAAAAAAATTAGGCATAACAACTGTTTGGATTACTCCAATTGTTGATAATATAGATGATAATTTAAAAGCAAATATAAATGATAAACAATATGGATATCATGGATATTGGGCTAAAGATTTTACAAATATTGAACCAGGTCTTGGAGATATTGAAAAACTAAAAGAAATGATTGATGTACTACATGATAATGGAATTAAATTGATGATTGACGTAGTATTAAATCATTCTGGTTATAATACAGAAAAGCTTCCAGTATTTGCAGGAATGCTAAGAGAAAACTCTGGATCAAACGATTTGACAATGAAATTAGCTGGACTTCCTGATTTCAAGACAGAAGATAATGAAGTAAGAGCAAAACTAGTTGAATGGCAATCTCAATGGCTTGAAAATTTAGTTACAGATAAAGGAAATACTTTTGACTACTATAGAGTAGACACAGTAAAACATGTAGATAAAGATACATGGAAAGCATTTAAAAATGCTCTTGTTGAAATCAAACCTGATTTTAAGTTAATTGGGGAATACTATGGAGCAAGTGTAGACACCAATGGTGGATATCTTGGAAATGGTATGATGGATTCAGTTTTAGACTTCGAATTCAAATCATTAGCTGAAAAATTTGTAAAAGGAGATATTGAAACTGTTGAAAATAGGCTTAAATACAGAAATGAAAATATCAATGCAAATGAAACTCTTGGTCAATTCCTATCTTCACATGACGAAGACGGATTCTTAATATCAAGAATTGACGGAGATGAAAATCTTCTTAAAGTTGCTGCATCTCTCCAAATGACGGCAAAAGGACAACCAGTTATTTACTATGGTGAAGAGATTGGTATGTCAGGATTAAATGCTAATTTTGATGTTGGAAGATACGGAGAAAATAGAAAATCATTTGATTGGGATAATGTTGAAAACAATGAATTACTCAAACATTATCAAAAAATAACAAATATTAGAAAAGAAAATTCAACAGTATTTTCAAGAGGTGATAGAAACTCACTTTATAAAGATGAATCGGTATCAGTATTTTCAAGATCTTATAATGGTAATACAATTATTGTTGGGCTTAATACTTCAAATGAATCAAAAACTGTAAGATTCAATTTTGATAAAACAATTGGAAATAAATTACAAGACATATATGGAAATGAAGCATTTGAAGCTCCTTCAGGAAAAGCTACAATAACTATACCTGCAAATGCACAAGGTGGTACAGTTGTATTAATTCCTGAAACAGATGAAAATATTAAACCAGAACTTGCATCAAAAATTATAATTCATTTTGATAATCCAAACGACGAACCTTGGTCAATTTGGTTATGGCCAGATGGTGGCAATGGATCACAATATGAATTTACATCAACTGATGATTTTGGCCAAGTAGCAGAAATTGTATTAGATGGGAAATATGATAAAGCGGGAATTATCATAAAAGGCACAGATGATTGGAGCAAAAATGTTGATGGTGACAGATATGTTGAATTAACTGAAGAAGTAACACATGTTTGGTTAAGAGATAAAGACGAAAAAATTTATCTAGAAAAACCATTAAGACTAGCTCAAGAACCGCTTACAATCACAGATTTTTCAATTGATTCATTTACTGAAGCAAATGTAAAAGTAAATAAAAATATCAGTCTTGAAGATTTCATTGAAGATTATAATCTAACTGTAAATGGTGAAAGTATTAAAGATAAAGTAGAATCAATAACTGTGGTAAATGGTACTGATGAAGAAACAAAGCAAATTAAAATTACATTTAAAGAAAATCTTAATTTAGAAGATACTATTCATCTAAAAGTTAATCTATTTAATGGTGAAGAAAATGTAGATTTAGAAGCTGATTCAAGAATTGGAAAAGTAATATCAGATCCTAAATTTGATGAACTATTCTATTATGACGGAACACTCGGTGCAATATACTCAAAAGGGGAAACTGAATTTAAATTATGGGCTCCAACTTCTAAACAAGTAAACTTATTAATCTTTGAAAATGGTGAAGTAGTAAAAACTATTCCTATGACTAGAGGTGATAAAGGAGTTTACACTTACAAACTCAGTGGTGACCAACTAGGCACCGAATATATGTATGAAGTACATGTTAATGGAAAAGTGAATAGAGC
>JAEZZB010000047.1 GCA_023442495.1 Bacillota bacterium | reverse complement strand
TAGAAGAGACAGCAGAAGTATCACAAGTTGAAACACAAGATACAGCAAAAGGAGCGAAAGGTATTGCATCAGGGATAGCCATTGGTTTAACAGGTTTAGGTGGTGCAATAGGAATGGGTATGGCTATCTCTAAAGCAGCAGATGGGATATCTAGACAGCCTGAAGCAGATGGCAAAATCAGGACTACATTGATGTTAGGTTTGGTTTTCATTGAAACAGTAGTAATTTATGCACTTATCGTTGCTATACTAATAATATTCGTACTTTAGAATTGGAGGCAAAATATGTTAGGAATTAATTTCCAACAAATATTATTACATATATTTAATTTTGCTCTTCTTTTATTAGTTTTGAATGAATTGTTATACAAACCAATAGTAAAATTTATCGATGATAGAGATGCATATTATAAATCTTTAGATAAAGAAAAAAATGAAAATCTAGAAAAATCTAAGGAATTATTAAATAAGAGAAATCGTGAACTTGAAGATATTCATATAGAAGCAAATAGAATAAAAGAAGAAGCTATAAAAGAATCACAAATTCAAGCAAAACAAGAAATCAATCAAGCAAAAGAAGAGGGAATGAAGATAATTGAGAAAGCAAGAGCTCAATCAATTATAGAAAAAGATATTTTAATTAGAAATGCAAAGAAAGATTTAAGAGAAGTTGCAATTGAAGCAGCAGCAAAATTATCATTATTGAATAATGATGTATATGATGATTTTTTAAAACATGTAAATGAGGATGACAATGAGTAAATTAGCAAAACTAAGAGGAGTCGAAAGACCTACAACTGAACAAGAGTTAAAAATCTTAGAATTTGTTAGAGAAAAATATTCAGATGATTATGAATTGGAATGGGAATATGATAACAATATAGATTTAGGATTTGTATTGCAAGTTGATTCTGATATTTATGATTGGTCATTGATAGGTAAAGTGAATCAATTTAGAGATTTATTATATAAAGTCCCTTTAGTAGAAGAAAATTACATGTCACTTGTAAAAGAAACTGTAAAGAATTGGCAACCAAAAGCTTTCTCAAGAGAAGAAGGTAGAGTTGAAGAAATAGGCGATGGAATAGTTATTATATCAGGGCTTCAACATGTAAATTATGGAGAAATTATTGTATTTGAAAATGGGCAAAAAGCTCTTGTTCAAGATATACAAAAAGATACAGTAGGATGTATGATTTTTGGAAAAGATGATTCCATAGTTGAAGGGGATAAAGTATATAGAACTGGAAAGACCGCTGGTATACCTGTTAGTGATGCAATTATTGGTAGAGTTGTAGATGCTTTAGGGGAACCAATTGATGGGAAAGGTGATATTGCATCTGAGGCGTATTATCCAATTGAAAGACCAGCACCGGAAATATTAGATAGATCGCCAGTTAATAGACCAGTTGAAACAGGTATATTAGTAATAGATTCAATGTTTCCAATAGGAAGAGGACAAAGAGAATTAATTATTGGAGACAGACAAACTGGTAAAACAGCTGTTGCAATTGATACAGTTGTAAATCAAAAAGACAAAAATGTCATTTGTATCTATGTTGCAATTGGACAAAAATCCTCATCTATTGCACAATTACAAGAAAACTTAAAAAAACATGGTGCAATGGATTATTCAATAATTGTTGCTGCTACAGCATCAGAACCAGCCGCTAAGCAATATATTGCTCCATATTCAGGAACAGCAATTGCTGAATACTTTATGCATAGAGGGAAAGATGTTTTGATTATTTATGATGATTTATCAAAACATGCTATAGCATATAGAACAATTTCCCTTTTACTTGGAAGATCTCCAGGTCGTGAAGCTTATCCGGGCGATGTATTTTATCTACATTCAAGATTACTTGAAAGATCAGCACAATTATCAAATGAAAATGGTGGGGGCAGTTTAACAGCACTTCCAATAGTAGAAACACAAGCCGGAGATGTATCTGCTTATATACCAACAAATATTATTTCTATTACTGATGGACAAATATTTTTGGAATCTGAACTATTCTTTGCGGGACAAAGACCAGCTGTGAATGTAGGTTTATCAGTATCTAGAGTAGGTGGGGCTGCGCAAACAAAAGCTGTAAAAAAAGCTGCATCTACGCTTAGACTTGAACTAGCACAATACAGAGAAATGGAGATATTTACACAGTTTTCTTCCGATTTAGATGAAACTACTAAGAGACAATTAAAATTTGGTCAAGGGTTAATGCAACTTTTGAAACAACATCAATTTTCGCCAATGACACAAGCAGAGCAAGTAATTACATTAGTTGTTGCTCTAAATAGATTGCTTCTGGATATTAATCCTAAAGAAGTTAAAGAAATTATGCTAGGTATTATTAATTATATTCGTATAAAAGAACCAAGTGTAATAGTAGAAATTGAAGAAAAGAAACAACTCATAGACCATGTTAAGGACCGTATTATCATACTTGCAAAAGAGTATTTGAATGATAGAAAGTAGGATTTCATGGCAGGTGCAAAAGAAATTAAATCAAGAATAAAAAGTATTAGAGATACTAGAAAAATTACAAATGCGATGTATCTAATTTCTTCTACTAAAATAAAAAAGGCAAGAGCTGAATTAGAAAATACTAGACCATATTTTTATGCACTTCGTACTGAAATTAAAAGATTATTTAGAACTGTTAAAGATATTGAGAGTAAATATTTATATCCAATAGATAGAAAAGATTTCAAAGATGGAGTAGATGGAGTTTTACTTATAACGGCTGATAAGGGGTTAGCAGGTCCATATAATCATAATGCTATTAAAAAAGCATTAGATTTTTCTATAGACAATGATGTTAAATACTATATAGTCGGTGAATATGGAAGACAATACTTCTATAG
>JAEZZB010000040.1 GCA_023442495.1 Bacillota bacterium | reverse complement strand
GCACGGCTGAGTAGCTAAGTCTGGAAGGGATAAGTGCTGAAGGCATCTAAGTACGAAGCCCCCCTCAAGATAAGATTTCTAAAAGAGTCCTTGTAGAAAACAAGGTAGATAGGTCGAAGGTGGAAGTACAGTAATGTATGTAGCTAATCGATACTAATAACTCGGAAGTTTGACCAGAAATATTTCTTAGTATTAGATAAGATAAATATGTGGTGACAATAGTGAAGGGGATACACCTGTTCCCATCTCGAACACAGAAGTTAAGTCCTTCAACGCTGATGGTACTTGGATGGAGACGTCCTGGGAGAGTAGGTAGTCGCCAAATAGTGATTATATTCAAAGGGCAAATGCCTTTTGAATGTAATCTTTTAAATAAATTAATGTATTCCTAGGTAGCTCAATGGCGGAGCACTCGGCTGTTAACCGATAGGTTGTGGGTTCGAATCCCACCCTGGGAGCCAATGCCGGGGTGGCGGAACAGGTAGACGCACAGGACTTAAAATCCTGCGAAGGTTAAACTTCGTATCGGTTCGATTCCGATCCTCGGCACCATTAGTTTAATATAAATTTATGAAGTGGTTTATGTTTAGACCTTTAGGGTATGATTGACATATAAGTACTTTATTTATATCGCGGAATAGAGCAGTTTGGTAGCTCGTCGGGCTCATAACCCGGAGGTCGCAGGTTCAAATCCTGCTTCCGCAACCATTAAAACACTAAAACGGCTATTTTTAGCCGTTTTCTTTATGTCTAAAAAATTCCGTGTGACTACCGTGTGACTACGAGTTCAAATAAAGTTTTTTGATTTTTATTTAGGAGGGAATTATGTTAGGATCACTATCACTAATAATTTTGATTGGTTTAACAATGGCTTCAATCATGAATAAAATAGATATGCCTAAAATTATCGGTATGTTAATTACAGGTATTGTATTAGGTCCATTTGTGTTAGATTTAATTGATTCATCCATTTTACAAATATCTACTGAACTTCGTCAAATAGCTTTAATTATTATTCTAATTAAAGCTGGAATTACATTGGATTTGAAAGATTTGAAAAAAGTAGGAAGACCTGCAATACTTATGTCTTTTTTACCAGCGACTTTCGAAATAATTGCATATTTTGTTTTTGCTCCTATTATGCTTGGAATTTCAAGAATTGATGCACTTGTTATGGGTTCTGTTCTAGCAGCTGTCTCACCTGCAGTTGTTGTTCCAAGAATGGTTAATTTAATTGAGAAAAAAATTGGAACAAAAGAATCTATTCCACAGATGATACTTGCAGGAGCGTCACTGGATGATATATTTGTGATAGTGTTATTTACTACATTTTTAAATATTTCAATTGGTGGAAGAACTAATTTCATGAGTTTTATAAATATTCCAACTTCAATAATACTTGGAATTGTTTTGGGAATATTTGTTGGATATATTTTGACTGAATTTTTTGAACTTTTTTACAAAAGAGGTAAATATATTAGAAATAGTTTGAAAGTTTTAATTATTATGGGCATTGCATTTGGACTTATAGAATTTCAAAATATCATTGAAGATTATATATCTATTTCAGGACTTTTAGCAGTAGTTGCAATGTCTGTTGTAATTAAAATAAGAGCTAGTAAATTAGTTTCATCTAGAATTGCAGAAAAGACTGGAAAAATGTGGCTTGTTGCAGAAGTGTTTTTATTTGTACTAGTAGGGGCAGCAGTTGATATAAGATATACTCTTGAAGCAGGGCTTCCTGCAATTCTATTGATATTTATTGCACTTGCAATTAGAGCGATTGGGGTTATTGTGTGCATGATGGGCACAAATATTACATTTAAGGAAAGAATATTTTGTGTAATTAGTTATTTACCAAAGGCTACAGTTCAAGCAGCTATAGGGTCTATTCCCATTGCAATGGGGCTTACAAGTGGAAATATTATACTTTCAGTTGCTGTACTTGGCATACTTATTACAGCGCCACTTGGTGCTATCGGTATGGATGCAAGCTATGACAAATTATTAAAAAAAGAACTCATAAATTGAAAAAAGATATAATTTACAAAATTACCCTTGTAATGATACTTATTAAGTGTTAGTATAGAAAGAGGTAGGTGAGGCTACTTTAGGGATATGGATTATTGCCGTAAAATGATGGAGACATTGTGCACTGGCTAGCATCCGTCATCGCGAAGGTGACGGATAATATAATTTCAATGCCCTATTGAGCTAAAGCTTGTACAGGAATTATTTTTTGTAATTTTAGTCTCCCTTTTTTAGAAGGGAGTTTTTTTATAAAAGGAGGTAGTTATGAAACTTGATTCGAGTAGTGACCCGAACAATCACAGTAATCAAAATAAATTTATTTTTAATAAAAAATCAAATTATATGCATTACCCAAAAAGTCCTAACCTACCAAATTTTATAAGGAGAAATGATTAGATGACATTAAAAAAGAATTTACAAGAATTAAAAGAATATTTTAAACAAACTCATGCTTATGACTTATCAAGGGAGTTTGTTGATTTAACAGATTCAGAAAAAATTATTTGGATAAGTACAATGGAAAAGGATCAATTAGCCGATACTTTTTCATTATTAAATTCTGAAGATAAAGAAGATTTAATTAATCTATTAAAAGAAAAAGATATTCAATCCTTGATACAAGAATTGGAATCTGACGAATTGGTTGACACAATTCAAGAATTACCAGCAAATATAGTTAAAAGACTTATTGGAAATATTGACCCTAGTAGAAGAGAAAAGATAAATGCTCTTTTAAAGTATCCCGAAGACAGTGCTGGTTCAATAATGAATGTCGACTATATCGAAGTTAGAGAAGAAACAACGATAGATGAAATAATTGAAAAATTAAAAACAACAACTCTTGATGCAGATAATCTTGAAGAAATTTGGGTTATTGGACCTCAAAGAGTTTTAAAAGGATATATTCCACTAGCAGAAATATTTAGAACGGAATTTACAAAAGCTGGTGATATGATGAAACCAATTACAGTAAAAGCTCTTGCTACAGATGACGAAGAAGATGTTGCAAGACTTGCTGAAAGATATTTTCTATCAGCAGTTCCAATAGTAGATTCTGAAGATAGATTAGTTGGTAGTGTTCAAGCTGAAGAATTGCTTGATATTTTAGAATATGGACATAAAGAAGATTTAGACAATTTACAAGGTATCGTAACAGACGAAGAAGATAGAGATTATTTAGACATTCCACCTTTTAGAATTGCAATGAATAGAGTTGCATGGCTTGTAATTTGTTTAGTTACAGCCACAGTAACATCATTAATCATCGAAAGATATGAAGCCGTTCTTGCAACAAATATTATACTTGTATCATTTATACCAATGCTCATGGATAGTGGTGGAAATGCGGGAAGTCAAGCTTCAACTACACTTATTCAAGAGCTTACTAGAGAAACGGTGGGAATGGAAGATATTTTCAAAGTTATTTGGAAAGAGTTTCAGATTGGATTTTTTACAGGGATTGCATTGGTAATAATTAATTTAATCAGACTATTTATATTTGGAACTTTAACAATTCCAGTATTATTAACGATTTCTTTAACGCTTATGATGACAATTATTATTTCAAAAATAATTGGTGCCGTTTTACCGATAGTAGCTGTTAAGTTAAATATAGATCCAACTATCATGGCTGGTCCACTTATAACAACAATTGTCGATACTACTTCACTTATAATTTTATTTGAAGTTGCAAAGGTATTTTTAGGTATAACAATGTAAATAAATTTCAAGCTATGGATTTCCATAGCTTTTTTATTTGTGCATTCACGATATTATGTAGAATCTATTTACTATTATTTCTCTTATTGTAAAATATATTTAAGATATAAAATAATATTTAGGAGTTTTCATGGATAAATACATTCTATCTTTTGATAGCGGAACTACAAGTGTAAGGGCGATAATTTTTGATAAAAACGGAAAAATCATTTCTACTTCTCAAAAGGAATTTACTCAATATTATCCAAAATCAGGGTGGGTTGAACATAATGCTCAAGAAATATGGGCATCTCAAAGTGGTGTCGCTAGAGAGGCTTTAGAAATGGCTTCTATAAAGCCTGAACAAATTGAAGCGATTGGTATTACAAATCAAAGAGAAACTACAGTTGTTTGGGATAAACACACAGGACGCCCTATTTATAATGCAATAGTTTGGCAATGTAGAAGAACAGCTGACTTTTGTGAAGACTTAAAAAATAGAGGACTTATAGAAAAAATAAAATACAAAACAGGACTTGTAATTGACGCCTATTTTTCAGCAAGTAAAATAGCTTGGATTTTAGAAAATGTAGAAGGAGCAAGAGAAAAAGCAGAAAATGGAGATTTACTATTTGGAACTATTGACACTTGGCTAATTTATAATCTTACAAGAGGCAAGGTTCATGTTACGGATTATTCAAACGCATCAAGAACCATGCTTTTTAATATACGTGATTTGAAATGGGATGATGAATTACTTGAAGAATTTAATATTCCAAAGTCAATGCTTCCACAAGTACGTAATTCTAGTGAAATCTATGGATATACAGATAAACAAATATTTGGACAAGAAATCCCAATTGCTGGAATTGCAGGTGATCAACAGGCAGCTTTATTTGGCCAAGCATGTTTTTATCCCGGAATGGTAAAAAACACCTATGGCACAGGTTGTTTTGTTCTTATGAATACAGGCGAAGATTTAATAGATTCAAAAAGTGGCTTAATTACAACAATTGCTTGGGGAATAAAAGGAGAAATTTCGTATGCTTTAGAGGGATCTGTATTTATAGCAGGTGCAGCAATTCAATGGCTAAGGGATGAAATTAAAATTTTAGAAAATGCTTCTTTATCAGAAATGTATGCAAAATCTGTATCTGACAATGGAGGTGTATATGTAGTCCCATCATTCACAGGTCTTGGAGCTCCATACTGGGATATGTATTCACGTGGCGGAATATTCGGAATTACAAGGGGAACTTCAAAAGCGCATTTAATTCGTGCAACACTAGAATCACTTGCATATCAATCAAAGGACGTTATTGATGCAATGCATAGTGACTCAAATATAAAACTTATCAATCTAAAAGTAGATGGAGGTGCAAGTGCAAATAATTTTTTAATGCAATTCCAATCAGATATTTTAGATATTGACATTTACAGACCGGAAACGTTGGAATCCACAGCTCAGGGCGCAGCCTATCTTGCAGGTCTTGCAGTAGGTTATTGGCAAGATTTTGATGAAATTTACAATGCCAAGAAAAATATAAAAATATTCAAACCGCAAATGGACAAGGAAACTAGAGATGGTTATTACAAATATTGGACTAAAGCTGTTGAGAGAACTATGGGATGGTTGGAAGAGTAAAAATGGGAGATGGTTGAAACTAATCTTTAATTAATTTTCAGAAATTAAAGTTTGAAATATATTAGCTTGTAAGAATTAGATTCTCTTTAGATTCAATAAATTACTATAAATTAGGAGTTATCTGTATGATATGCTTATTGACTATGTGAACATTTTAACCGCACTTTTTGAAAAAAATATGGTACAATAAATATATAAAAAAATATAAAGGAGTAAATATGAAAAAACAATTATCAATTTTGTTAGCATTATTATTAATGCTTACATTAGTAGCATGTACAGAAAGACAAACACCTAAAGAAACAGTTGTGGAAACTCCTAGTGAAACTAAAGTTGAAACTTCTGTTGAAACTAAAGTAGAAACAACTACAGAAAATCCACAAGGTGAACTTACAATTCCTGAAGATGGAACATACACAGGAAAAGCAAAAGGTTACAACGGAGATATAGAAGTAGAAGTAGTTGTAGCAGGTGGAAAAATTACAAGTGTTAAAGTTTTAAAAGATGATGAAACACCAGAAATCGGTGGTGCAGCAAAAGATACAGTAACACAACAAATCGTAGATGCGAACTCATTAGAAATTGATGGTGTAGCAGGAGCTACAGTTACAACTGAGGGAATTAAAGAAGCTGTAAAAAATGCATTAAAACAATAATTATCTTGAAAATGAATATTGTATATTAAAAGCTCTAGATATAAATTCTGGAGCTTTTTTGCTAAAAAATATAATTATCAATGCAAATTTGTACTAAAAATTTTTGTTGGAGGGAATATGGTTTTTTTCTGGAATAATAATGATAGGAATAATAGAGCTAATAAAGATGCTAGAGGCAATTATAGACAAAAATACAAAATCGGGCAAAGAGTAATGATTAGATGGAGAGGTCAAGTAGGTGATATAATTGATTTTGATCGAAGAACAGGCTTATATTCAGTAAGAACTACAGGGCCATCTGGTTTTACGGAAGCTTATTATGAACAAGATCTTAATACAAAAATTTAAATAAAATCTTTAATAATTTAGAAATAAAAAGATTTTTAATGGGTATATAAAAATTATAAGAAAATAAATGTACTTTTTTATATAATAAACTTATAAATATGCAATTAAAATGGAGGTAAAATGATAGTACAAAAAGGTGATAAAGTAAATTTAAATTATGAACTTAGAGATCAAAATGGTGATAAGGTTGATTTAAGCAAAGTGGAAGGTAAAATATTATTAAGTTTTCATCCACTAGCTTTCACTTCAGTATGTACAGATCAAATGAGAGATTTAGAAATTTATCATGACGAACTAGAAAAACGTGGAGTAAAAGCGTTTGGAATGAGTGTTGATGCACATCCATCAAAAGCTGTATGGGGCCAATCAATTGGAATTAAAGAAACACCATTACTTGCGGACTTCAATCCTAAAGGTGCTGTTGCCAAAGAACTTAGAATTTATATAGATAAAGCAGGTATTAGTTCAAGAGCGAATGTATTGCTTGAAAATGGAGTAGTACTTTGGTCAAAAGAATATGATAAACCACAAAGACCTTGTATGAAAGAAGTTTTAGAAGCAATTGATAATTTATAGAATATAAAAGGGGCATTTTATAGCCCCTTTATTTTAGATGTTCAAAATAAGTTTAAATGCATTTAAATATCTTATATTATTTTTATACTTATCAAATCCATTCTTATTCAATAGGTAATCTAGAAAGTATGAATTCTCCAGTTCCACTTATTTTGTACTCATTGTTATTTGCAGGGATAAAGAATGTATCTCCTTTTTCATATTTATAAGTAGGACCATGAGTTAAAATTTCTCCATTACCTTCAAGGAAAGTGATAGCATGGAATGATTCTTCAGTAATTGTATAGGACCAGTCATCTACTTCTCCCTTTAATACGTCGAAATAGTCTGATTTTGCAAGTCTTTTAAGTGAAGAATTGATGCTGTTTTTATCATTAAAATTATATTCGCCATTTGGTTTAAGATTTGAAACTTCTAGTGCTTTTTCAATGTGTAATTCTCTTTCGTTACCATTTTTATCTTTTCTCTTATAGTCATAAACTCTATAAGTTACATTTGAGCTTTGTTGGACTTCGTAAATAAGTATCCCTTCACCTATAGCATGAATTGTACCAGCTTCAATAAAAAAAACATCCCCTTTATGAACTTTTACTTTATTCAATTTTTCTAAAAGAGTTCCTTCTTCAATTGATTTCTTAAATTCTTCTTTGCCTAGTTTTTCTTTAACACCATAATATAAATATGCCCCCGGTTCACAATCAATAATATACCACATTTCTGTTTTGCCATTGTCATTTTCGTATTCATTTGCGTATTTATCTTCTGGATGAACTTGAATTGAAAGTGATTGATTTGCATCTATAATTTTATTTAAAATAGGAAATCTTTCTTTTGTATATTCAATTCCAATAACTTTGTTTCCCATTTTTTCTAAATAGTCATCAAAAGTTAAGCCTTTAAACTCGCCATTCTCAATAGTTGACAAACCATCTTTATGAGCAGAAAGTTCCCATGACTCAGCAACTATATCCCAATTAGATTCCTTGTTATATACTGTCTTTAATTTGTTTCCACCCCATAAATAATCTTTTAGAGCTGGTTTTAGTTTTAAAATTTCCATATAGCCTCCAATAATTTGTCTATCAATATAAGTATCCTTTATCGAGTTTTATATGTCAAATTATAAATAAATTGGAAATATTTTGGTAAAATCATTAATATATATATGAATATAAAAAATGGAGTTTTAAATGAAAATGAAAAATATTATAAATGAAATTTTAGAAGATAAAAGATTTACTGACACTCGTTATGGAACAAATAATACATATGAATTTTCAAATGGTAATGCACTTCCGTATACAGGAGTTCCTTATGGACAAAATTATATTGTGGTTGAAACTAATCCCAATGGTGGATCATGGTGGTTTAATCCTCACGATAGAAAATTTTCAGGATTTAGAATTACACATCAACCAAGCCCATGGATGGGAGATTTCTCACATTTTGTAATACAACCATTTAGCGAAAATAATAATATTATTTATAATCCTTATTCATCAATATTTAGACCGAATTTTAATATTATAGACTATGCAAATGGTGAAATGGCAATTATGTCAGCTTCAAAATATGGCGCCATTATAAGATTTGAATCAAAGACTAAAGCAAAATTTTTATTAAAGGATATTTTACTAGAAGTTGAAGAAAATAAATTATATGGAACAGTAACAAATTTCAGTGGCTGTGAAGATGAAAAATTTACAATGTATATAGCATTTGAAATCGAATCATTTGAATTAATTAAAAAAGCTGATTCATTTATTTTAAAAACAAATAAAAAATCTTGTGAACTTAAATTTGCAACCTCATTCATTTCTATGAATCAAGCAAAATACAATCTTTCAATGATGGACAATGATTTAGTTGGGATGTTGAAAAATACGACAAATATTTGGACTAAATATTTTGATAGATTTGAAATTAAAAATTACGAAAAGTCTTCAATTTATGAAAAATACGAAGCTTATGATAGAAAAAGTCAAGTAGAATTTTTTTATCATGCACTATATAGAATTCATTTATTCCCAATGACCATTTATGAAATAAATGAAGCAGGAGATGAAATTCATTATGATACAATTTCAAAAACTATAAAAAAAGGCAAATTATTTACAAATATTGGATTTTGGGATGCGGGGAAGACTTTGTTTCCATTGCTTTCCCTAATTGATCAAAAGCAATATAAAGATATTTTAGAAGGGATTTTAAATAGTTATAGAAACACTGGTTATTTACCTAAATGGTTATCTCCTGATGAAAGGGGACTTATGCCAGGAACTTTGGTTGATAATGTTATCGCAGAAGCTTCATCCAAAGATATCGCTATTGAATATATGGAAGAATTTCTTGAAGCTATGATAAAATCAGCAACTACAGATTCTGGAAATGCAAGATATGGAAGAGCTGCAGTTAATGAATATATCAAATATGGTTTCGTACCACATAGTCATAAAGAATCTGTAAACCAAACTTTAGATAATTCTCTATCGGATTATTCAATTTCAATAGTTGCAAAAAACTTAGGTAAAAAAGATATTTATGAAAAATTTAAAAATCTTTCTAAAAATTATCTAAAATTATTTGATAGAGAAACTGGATTTTTGAGATCAAAATCAGAAGACAATGAATTTTTAAAAGATTTTAATCCAATTGCTTGGGGATCACCATATACAGAAGGTTCTGCTTATCAAAATAGTTACAATATGTATCATGATTTTGATGATTTTATTGGAGTATTTGGAGGAAAGAAAGAATTTGAAAAAAGACTTGATGAACTTACAAATGCAAAGACCGAATTTGATGTAGGGTACTATGGACAGACTATTCATGAAATGCGTGAGTATTATGAAGCGAACTTCGGCCATATAGCTATTTCTAATCAACCATCATTCCACTTGCCATATTTATATAACTACGTGGATAAGAAATTTAAGACAGAGATTCTAATTAAAGAATTATTATTAAACTATTTCAGACCAAACTTTGATGCATATCCAGGAGATGAAGATAATGGTTCACTTTCAGCATGGTATATTTTATCAAGTTTAGGATTTTATCCAACATGTCCGGGAAGCAAT
>JAEZZB010000020.1 GCA_023442495.1 Bacillota bacterium | reverse complement strand
TACAATAGATATGGATATTTCATAATCATCTCCATAATCCAAATGATTAAGTGAAGTTTTTATAGCTTCTTTTATTTTTTCTTCAAAGTTTTCTTCAAGTTTCAATTCATTATTTTGATTATCTATTAAAATCTCCATCTTGTATCCTTTTTTCATATTCATCATATGCATCTATAATTCTTTGAACTAATGGATGTCTTACAACATCATTCTTATCAAAATCAACAAACTCAATACCCTTAATGTTTTTTAGAATGTTTCGAATAGTTATTAATCCTGATTTCTTCCCACGAGGCAAGTCTAGTTGTGTGATATCTCCTGTGATAATTGCTTTTGAGCCATAACCAAGTCTTGTCAAGAACATTTTCATTTGTTGAGGTGTAGTATTTTGAGCCTCATCCAATATTACAAACGCATTGTCTAGTGTACGACCTCTCATATATGCTAGTGGTGCAACTTCTATTGCCCCTCTTTCAATTAATTTCTGATATGTTTCAGGTCCCATAATTTCATATAGTGCATCATATAAAGGTCTTAAATAAGGATCTATTTTTTCTTGCAAATCTCCTGGTAAAAAACCTAAGCTTTCTCCTGCTTCAACTGCAGGTCTTGTTAAAATAATTCTATTTATTTCCTTATTCTTAAAAGATTCAATAGCCATTGCCATAGCTAAGTAAGTTTTACCTGTACCAGCAGGCCCTATACCAAAAACTATTCCATTTTCTCTTATTATATCTACATATCTCTTTTGTCCAATTGTCTTTGGTCTTATAGGTTTACCTTGATATGTGGTAACGACTATATCATTAAGATAATTCTTTATATTTTCTGAATTTTCTTGTTTCTCCATATTAACTGCATATCTAACATCTTCAAAAGTTAATATGTCTTTGGCCTTGATAATTTCAAAAAGAACATCTAGTAAATGACTTACAATAGGTAAAATTCTTTCATTTCCCCTTATATACAATCCATCATCAGATATCCTTATTCTTATTCCAAATTCTCTTTCAATATATATAATATTTTTATCTAAATTTCCAAATAAAGTATTAATTTTACTTGGATTTTTTAATTCATATAAAATTTCTTTAATGATAACCTCCAATTACTGAAAAGTATAGAGATAATATCTCTATACTTTTCTTTCAAAAATTGTACTATAAATAAATGCGTCTTTTGCACCTTTTCTACTTTTTAAAATTTGTTTGTATTTCTTTGTACTACTAACTTTTTCTAGATTTTTAAATGTCAAAAGAGCATTTTTATCTTTTTGTAAGTGTTGATTTTCTTCACTTCTTTTACTTTGCTTATATCTTCTAAGTCTTTCTTCAATAGGAACATCCTCAACATTCTTTTTGGATGTTGCCTCAATTGGCGTCATAGACTCACTTGGGCTTTTTCTTTTTACATTTGTCTTTGCAGGTGTTTTTCTAATATTTTGTTTTCTTTTATTCTTAGTTTTCTGTCCTAGTTGTTTAAAAAAATCCTCTGCTTCTTTGCTATTTTTACTAAATTTATCTTTCCTTGCTTTTTCAGATTTTAATTGATCTGATAGAATCTCTCCTGTAGCATCAGCAATTTCAGCTAAGATTTCTTCTAGTAATCCCATTTTATTCACCTTCTGATGAGTTTAATTCGTCACCTGCAATTGAATTTCTCATATCAGTATCAGCTATAACATTTTGTAGTTTATAATAATCCATATATCCCATCTTACCTGATTTAAGCGCTTCAGCTAATGCAAGTGGAACTTGTGATTCTGCTTCAACTACTTTTGCTCTCATACGTCTTACTTCAGCTTGCATTTCTTGTTCTTGTGCAACAGCCATAGCTCTTCTTTCTTCTGCTTTTGCTTGAGCTATCTTCTTATCTGTTTCAGCTTGATCAGCTTGAAGTGCAGCACCGATATTTCTCCCTACGTCAACGTCAGCAATATCAATTGATAATATTTCAAAAGCAGTACCTGAGTCCAACCCTTTAACAAGTACATTCTTAGAAATATTATCTGGATTTTCTAAAACTTCTTTATGAGTTTTTGATGAACCTACTGTTGTTACTATCCCTTCCCCAACTCTTGCAATGATAGTTTCTTCACCAGCACCACCGACTAATCTATTTAAATTAGCTCTTACAGTTACTTTTGCTATAGCTCTGATTTCAATACCATCCATAGCTACAGCTGCTATTGTTGGAGTTTGAATAACTTTTGGATTTACTGAAATTTGTACAGCTTCAAATACATCTCTACCAGCTAAATCAATAGCTGCAGCTTGTTCAAATTCTAAGTCAATATCAGCTCTTTGAGCTGCTATTAAAGCATCTACCACTTTGCTTACATTACCACCTGATAGATAATGAGCTTCTAATTCATTAATATTTATATTAATTCCACCTTTTGTTGCCTTAATAAGTGGATTGATTATTCTAGAAGGAGAAACTCTTCTCATTCTCATACCAATAAGTGTACCAAGCCCTACTTTTACTCCTGAAAATGCAGCTGTTATCCACAAACCTACTGGAATAAATCTAAAGAATATCGATACAAATATAATTATTAAAACTAAAATAGTTCCCATTCCTACAAATTCAAAATTCCCCAATAATCCTAAAATCATAATTATCTCCTATTACTCTTTTTGCAATATAATGTGCTACCTTCAATCTTATCAACATTAACCAAGCTTCCTTTATCAATAAAGTCTCCAACACTTGTTGCAACATATATTTTGCCTTCAATCTCAACCTCTCCATAAGGTCTGAGCGTTTTATTTACAATACCTGTTTTACCAACTAAACTTTGTGAGTCAATAATTGGTCCATTCCCTTTAGCTTTAGATAAGCTAGTGTTCAATACTATTTTATTAGTATCCATATTTTTTATAAAGAACTTCACAATTATTAAATCTAATATTATAGTTATAAATATAGATAAAATAATATATATAGCTACATTTTCAATATTTCCAATTGCCAATATGGACTCAAAAAGCAAATATGCCCCAGAAATACCTAAAATTCCAAAACCAGGAACAAAAAACTCTAATGAAACTAAAGTTAATGCAATAGTTAACAATAGAGTAAACAATATTGGGTTTGTAATAAACTCTTTAAGCATACACCCTCCTTGTAAAATAGAATTATTTTACTTAATAAGTAAATCTACTAATACATATTAATTATACCTTAAAATTAATATATCATGCAATTAAATTAACAATATTTTTAAAAATTGTTGAAGGTGTTATAAAATTTATTAAAAAAAGCTAAGTATTAAGGTGACCCCAAAAAGTTGGACCTAAAACCAACTTTTTGGGGTCAGTTCATATTTACTATAATACTTAAGCTTTCATAATTGTTAGACTAACTTTATATAATCCATTTTTTGTATTCATTTTTCTTAATATTTGACATTATTTTAGCTTATAAGAGTGAACTGCACTACTATTTAATATATTGAAATAAAAAGTGTCATTATAATTGCATAGAATGGTTACAATTTAATTTTCAAAAATTAATCCCCAAATATTTCTAAACTTCTCAGTAAATCCTTCTAATTCAATTCTATTAATTTGCATATTTAAATCATTATCACCATAGATATCAATAGAATCATTTCCAAAATAATATTTAAATGATTTTTCAGTGCCATGTGACGATAAATTGTCATTGTATAGTTCTTTACACTTCTTAATTAAATGTTTCGTAGTATTTGAATCATAATTAGATGATAACGCTAACCTTAATATAGCCTGATTAGCTATAATAATAATTTTTATATTATCGAAAAATGTATCATTCTCAGACTTGATACTATCGATAAACTTTTCATACCATATAAGCAAATTATATGCATCCTTATATTTTTTTAGATTTTTTAATGTATTTATTGTTCCATCAATGATTACTAAAGTATCTGTAATATTTTTTATATAAGATTTAGATAAATATTCTAAAGCTTCAAAGGAAGTATGCTTTTTCATAGATAAATAAACGCCAATAAGTATATCATGTTGATTATCTTCATTGTTTTCTTTTAATAAAGAGATTGATTTATTCATTTGGTTTATAGAACTATAGGCATTTGCAAGTTCTATAATAATTTGTTGTTTTGAAACTTCAAAATTATCATTATATTCTAATAAATCTAAAGATTTATATAATAATTCTATTCCTTTCTTAACTTTTTTATTTTGTTCTTCATATATTCCAAAATTAATATAGAATAAAGCGGATCTATATATAATTTTTAAATTATTTGGATAAAATTTTAATCCGTTATTAACTGTCTCTTCATAACTAATAAACTCTTTATTTTTTAGTGCCGCCTTAATTGTTCTTAAAAAATAGTATATTCCTTTAGACTGCAACTCATAGCCAATTAAAAAATCAATAGATACACCAAATATTCGAGCTAACTTTATTAAATTATTGATATCAGGTGTTGTTTCTCCTGATTCCCATTTTGACACAGCCCCAGTACTTACATCTGCATATTCAGCGAGTTTTTCTTGGCTATATTCCTTTTCTATTCGTAGTTTTTTTATATTTTTACGTAATTTTTCATTCATGATAACTTTCCTCTCATTAAAAGTATATCAATTTATTGCAATTACATCATCAAATAAATTTTCTTTTTCTTTATTTAAGGAATGGTCTACCATGATAACTCCCCTAGATTCTTTGTTAAAGACATTTTCTTCCAAATATAATTTGCTTACACTATCAATATTTGAAGTTGCCTCATCTAAAACTATTAGATTTACATCTCTCAACAAATGTCTAGCAAGTATAAGTCGCTGTTTTTGTCCGCCAGACAGGTTTTTCCCTTGATCAGAAATTTGATAATCTAGTTTACCTGGTAAACTTTGAACAAATTCGTATAATCCAACATTGCTTAAAGTTTCCCAAATCTTTTTATCGTCTATATCTAAATTAAGTTTAATATTGTTTCTAATAGTATCTATAAAAAGAGTGGGCGATTGATGCATATATGCAATCTTATTAAATATTTCTTTTTTATTAATTTCGTAAACATTATTACCTTCAATCTCTACCATGCCAGATTTTGGTTTGTATAGACCTAACAACAAATGCAATAATGTACTTTTTCCGCTTCCATTTGTACCTTTTATAAGGGTTTTATTTACACTTTTAATTTTTAGGTCTGGAAAATTTATCCTTTTGTCACTATTGTTATAAACAAAGCTTAGATCTTGCGTTTCAATATCAAATTCATTACTTAAATCTATATCCTTATAGTCTTTTCTTTCCCTTACCTTAATATCTTCATATTTTTTAAAAAATGCATTTGAACTTTTTATAGAAATTATACTATTAACTATTCCAGAAATTCCACCCATAAAAACTTGACCTAATCCTGCCATTGCAAGTATAGAGCCAATTGGAGCTTTTCCAAGACTAACAAAAATCATAGTTAATCCTAATAAACATAATTGAGAAAATGAAGATAATCCAGCTGAATAAACTGCTGATTTTAGTTGAATAATCAAAAATTGAAAATAGTTTAGCTCATAAATATTGTTATATTCTTTCATTTTTTTTTCAAAATAAGATTCATTGTTACTTATATATAAATCTGTATATCCTTGAACTAATGATTTCATTTTAGAAATGTATAACTCTTCTTCCTTTGTATGCTTTTCTCCTTTTTTTTGAAGATTTTCGCTCATTATATTGGGTAAAAAAATCATCGTTACAGATAAAATGGTCGTAGCTACTGAAATCCATAGATTAAAAGTCGCTATAGCTATAAAGGTTCCTATTACACTTGTTATTGAATGAATAATATTAAAAATTCCTTCAAAACCTCTTCCATCTATCTCCTTTATATCATTGGTAAACCACGATAAATATGCCCCAGTGTCATTTTTTTCATAATTTTCATAGTCTTGATTTATCATTTTATTAGATAATTCTACTCGTACTTCATTTCTTAATCTAGACTGTAATTTAGATTGATAATAATACTTTATATATAATGATAACAAAGACAAACTATCTATAAGTAAAATTACAAAAATAACCTTAAGTACATCATTAATTGTTGTATTACTATTACCAAAAATATTTACCATAAAAGATAGGCTATATCCAGATAACACGCTTAATAAAGAATAAATTATAATTAAAAAAGTCACCCCTATTACAAATTTTATATGTTTACTGATTACTTTTTTTAATATTTTGCTCACTAATCTCCTCCATTTCTTTATCTAAATAGGGTATAAAATTATATTTATAATTTTTTAAAAGTCTATTTAAAAACATTACTACTCCACTAGAACCATAGTCAAATGTAAATGATAAATTTTTTCCATCTCTTGAATATCCAGATACAAATCCATCATTATTGTATAATGAATTACTTATATCTAAGGCAATTCGATTAGCAATATTTAAGTATAAATCATCGCCAATAATAAAGTAACAATCGAGAAAAACATTCGCAATTCCAGACATTCCTTCGAATAGACCTGTATGCAATGATAAACTGTTTTCTAAAGAATTCATGATATCAATTGTAATATATTTATATTTAATTTTATTAGTATATAAATAATATCTTAATAAAACAGATGCAACTCCCACGCTTCCGTTCATTAAATATGGGGAGCTTACATCATCTTGACCTTGTCTTAACAGAATGCAACCAAATTTATCTTTAAATAAATTGTTTATATCATATTCTAGTACTTTTTCCCCTTTTTCAATTTTTGTAAATTTAAAATATTCATCTATTTCTCCTTTTCAAATTTGCATATTAGTAAAGCTAATGATAAGGATATATTAATAAAAACGGTTAAACAATACAGTAGTAGTATATATTTTTATATAATTTTATAGCGACACTATATTTTTTTTCTATCAATTCTAATTTTAGAATATAATATATTTTTTTTAGTATTCGTGTATACAGACTAAAATTACAGATGATAAATTATTTTTTAGACTATAAGAATAAGAAAATGTTCTAAGAATTTAGTTGTTGAAGCAGGTTTTATTCACCCGCCCTAACCAAATTTAAAGTACCAAAATTTCTAGAACTCTAAATTTTTAGAACCAGAAAACCCCATAAAAAAAAGCCTACCACAAGGTAGACTTCTCGTATTTAAATTATTTAAGAGATTATCCTCTTCTTTTCTTTCTTTTTGCTGCGTCAAGTTTTCTCTTTCTTACAACACTTGGTTTTTCATAAAATTCTTTTCTTTTGTATTCTGATAAAACTCCTGTACGAGCACATTGTCTTTTAAATCTCTTTAAAGCACTGTCGATTGATTCATTTTCACCAACTTTAACTTCTGTCATGTATTTCACCTCCCCACATACTTTAGTTACCCTGAGGTTTACTCGAATATTATATATTAAATATATTTTTATTTCAAGTATTCAATTAATTAAATATTTATATCGCCTAATTCATATTGAATCATTGCTACAAGTGCGATTGCAGCAGTTTCAGTCCTCAATATTCTATTACCAAGATTTACAATATTTGCCCCAATGCTTTCAAATTTTGAAACTTCTTCTTCAGAAAAGCCTCCTTCAGGACCTATGATTATATTTATTTCTTTAGACTGATTATTCTGTAAAATATCTTTTAAGCTTTTCCCTCTATTTTCATACGCAAGTATTGTGTATTTGTCTTTTAAGTCTTCAAGCATTTCATTGAAATTAAGTAATCTTTTCACAGTAGGAATATAGGATCTTTTTGATTGTTTTGCAGCAGATTGAGCGATTTCATTATATCTTTCTACTTTTCTCTTTTCTTTTTTACTATCCCATTTTACAATTGTTCTTTTGGATTCAAAAGGTATAATCTCATTTACCCCGAGTTCAATAGATTTTTGAATAATCCACTCAAATTTATCAGATTTTGGAAGTCCTTGATATAAATTAATTTTAATATTAGACTCATTTTCATCTTCTTTTTGAGATATTATCTTTGCTATGGTCACACCATCTAATTTATCAAGTTTTGATAAATAGACAATTCCTTCTATAACAATTTCAAATTCTTCATCTTCTTCTATTCTAAGCACGCTAATATGCTTTAAATTAGAATCTGACAGAAATATTTTATTCTCTTGTAAAGATGATTCTTCTTCAAAAAATCTAAACATTTTTTCTCCTTGCTGATAATAGAACCCAATCATTTTTATAGGATTTATCGATTACTTCAAAATTATTATCTTTTAGAGCATCCAATACTATATTTTCCTTTTCGCAAATGATTCCTGAAAGCACAAGTAATCCGGTTTCTTTTAAATAATCATTGGATTGATATAGCATTTTGACAATTATTTCAGCTAATAAATTTGCAAATATAATATCATATTTTTTATCGACATTTGAAAATAAATCAGAAATAAATGCATTAATTTCAACATTATTTATATTCGCATTTTCTATAGTAGAATCAATAGCAATTTGATCAATATCACATGAATCAACATTTTTAGCATTTAATTTTTTAGAAAGAATAGATAATATTCCTGAACCACATCCAATATCCAATACATCTAAATTTGACATATCAAAATCTTCAACATATTCCATACACATAGATGTAGTTTCATGGGTACCTGTTCCAAATGCCATTTTGGGATCTATTTCGATTATGATTTTATCGGTATTGACATTTTCTTCCCATGATGGTTTAACTAATATCTTCTCTCCTACTTCAAATGATTTATATGTTTTTTTCCATTCCTCTTCCCAATTTGAATTATCTATCAATTCTTTTTGATATTCTAGATTTTCAATGTTTTTATTCATAAAATCTATGAATCTATTCATTTCATTTAGACCTTCTTGACTATCTTCAAAATAGACTCCATATAAAATGTATTTTTCATCTATTAAATCAAGCTCCGATATATCCCATTCAGGCAATTCGCTTAAAATATTTTTTTTCTCAATTGGATCATCTACTTCAAACCCTATTGTATTAAAATCAAATATTTTAAGCTGCATAAATTCATCATATTTTCTATCTAATTTAAATTTTATTAAATAATAATTATCCATATTTACTCCATTCTCAAGATAACGGTAGACATAGGCTCAATATTTAGGGAAAGAATTTTATTATCTTTAATCTCTATATTAGCATTACCCATTTCTAATTCATAATTTTCAAATAGCCCGATTTCAGCTAAATCTATTTCTACATTTTCTATATTTTCAGATTTACTCCACAAAATTATATACGCTTCATCTTCTGTAAATCTAGTAAATATAAATACATCTCCTACTGCATACAATATTTTAAATCCACCAAATTGGAACGCTTCTTTTTTTGTTTTTAAATGAATTAGTTTTTTGTATAAATTATATGTTTTAAGTTCTATTTCATTTAGATTTGTATTCCAATTCATTGGATATCTACATCCTTCAATTGAATTAATATGCCCATCTAAAAAGACTTCATCTCCATAAAATATATTTACAGCACCAGGAAGTCCAAAGAGTGTAGTTACTGCTCCTATATATTTTTCATATGATATATCGGGATTATTATTTAATCTTGATATATCATGACTATCTACTAAATTAAACATTTGATAATTAATCATGCTTGGCTGATTTATCATTGTTTGTAATATTCTATTTTTCAATTTTTCTGCTGAAAAATACGGTTTTAATAAGGACAGTTTTTCATTTCTTCTTGTAAATACATCTATCTCTCCAGCAAATTCTCTTATCGGAAGATTCGAACCAAAATAATTCATGGTAGAATCCCATCTTTTACCATTATACATTTCTGGTGCATCTTGCCATTCTTCAGATAGAATTAAAGCATCTTTATTTACTGATTTTATAGCTTTATTTATCTCTTCCCAAACTTCATAATAGACATTTAATTTGTCATTGCGTGCCATTACATCAGCAACATCAAATCTCCATCCATCAATATTGTATGGTGCTTTTAAGTATTTCTTAATAACCGAATTTGAATCTTTATATATAATGTCACGTAATTTTTGACTTCCATAATTTAGTACGGGCATAGTATCCACATTGTTCCATTTATAATAAGAACCATCATCTTCGATAAAATAAAATTCCCTATATTCAGAGTCTGGATTATTATATGCACCGATTGATTTGTCATAAAATTCTCCATCTTTATTGAACCATTTGGCTGAAGATGATGTATGATTTATAGAAATATCTAATATAATTTTCATATCTCTTTTATGTATTTCTTCTGAAAGTTTTATAAACGCTTCATCACCACCAAGGGATGGATCTATTTCAAAATAATCAAGAGCATCGTATTTATGCATGGTTGGCGACTTAAAAATCGGATTAAAATAGATTGCATTAACCCCTAATTCTTGTAAATAATCTAATTTTTCAATAACTCCATACAAATCTCCACCATAAAAATCAAGATTTCGAGTAATTGACCATTCATGCGGTTTTTGATCCCAATCCATTCGAATAGGACTATTTCCCTGATATTTATAATCTTCAGGTTTTATAGTTATTGCATCATTTCCATTTTTAAATCTATCCGGCATTATTTGATAAAAGACAGTTCCAGACATCCACGATGGCGCGTGATAATTAGCGATTATTTTATAATTATTTGAATTATCAAGCCTATAAGCGAATACTCCTCTTTGATTAAAATAGTAAACTTCATCCACTGTAGTTAGTATAAATATATATGAAAAAATATCTTCTCTTACTTTTACATTTGTCTTAAAATAGGAAAGTCCATTCTTTTCATAGGCATATTCCATTTGCTGAATAATTTCTTCACCAAATTTTCTGTATCTAATGAATACATCTTTAATTATATCATTTTTTAAAAATCTACATTTTATCTCAATTTCGTCCCCTTTTAACGGAAATGGATTTGAAACAAAATATTTTGTCGAATCATGATAAAAACTTTTTAATATTCTTTTCATTATGTCCCTCACAATAATTATCTTAATTCAATTATATATTAATAATGAATATTTCAATAGAAATTATATTAATTAATTTTACATCACATAAAGATATATTAAATTCAAAATATTATTTACAACAAAAACTTTTAAGTATATTAATTTATGAATTTGCTATCATTATCATAGTAAATTTTTTTCAAAAATAAATTTCAATTCATTTTTCGTAAATCCGCTATTTATTAACATCTATAGATTGTTGATTTTAAATTGTTACATTAATTTAATAAGTTTATTGTGTGAAATTGTTATCATTATGAACTATATTTACAAAGTAAAAAAAATAAGTTATTATATATTTGTAGTTGTTAAACAATTAATTATCAGAAAATATAAGTGGAGGATTTATGGCAACTAAAGAGAAATTAACAAACAATGAAGTTGATATTTTAGTAAGTAATGCAAAAGATTCATTAAAGGAATTAATGAAATTTGATCAAGAAAAAATTAATAAAATTGTACATGCTATGGTTATGGCTGGTGTTGATCAACATATGGCTTTAGCTAAAGCGGCAGTTGAAGAAACAAAAAGAGGTGTTTACGAAGATAAATGTATAAAGAATCTCTATTCTACTGAAACAATATGGCATTCAATAAAATACACAAAGACATGTGGTGTAATTGATAGAGATATGCAAACTGGTATTATCAAAGTTGCTTCTCCTCTTGGAATAGTTGCTGGTATCACTCCTGTAACAAATCCAACATCAACAGTAATGTTCAAATCAATAGTTTCTATCATGGCAAGAAATCCAATTGTATTTGCATTCCATCCAAACGCTCAAAATTGTTCAGCCCAAGCAGCTAAAACAATGTATGATGCAGCTATTAAAGCTGGTGCTCCAAAAGATTGTATCCAATGGATTACACAACCATCTATAGAAGCAACAGGAAGCTTAATGAATCATAAAGATGTTGCTATTACACTTGCAACAGGTGGTAATGCATTAGTAAATGCAGCATACTCAACTGGTAAACCTGCTCTTGGTGTTGGTGCTGGTAATGTACCTGCTTACTTTGAAAAAACATGTAATATCAGAACTGCAGTTAATGACTTAGTAGTTTCAAAGACATTTGATAATGGTATGATTTGTGCCTCAGAACAAGCTGTTATCTGTGATAAAGAAATCTACGACGAGGTTAAGAAAGAATTCGAAAAAAATAGAGCCTATTTCGTTCCTAAAAAAGATATTAAGAAATTAGAAAAATATGTAATCAATTTAGAAAAAGGTGCCGCTAATCCAGATATAGTTGGTAAGCCAGCAACATTTATAGCTGAAAATGCAGGAATTACAATTCCAGAAGGAACAAAATTATTAATAGCAGAAGTTGAAGGAATTGGACCAGATTATCCATTAACTAGAGAAAAACTTTCTCCAGTACTTGCATTCATTAAGGCAGAAAACCATGAAGACGGATTTAAGAAAGCAAAACAAATGCTTGAATTAAATGGTATGGGACATTCAGCATCTATTCATACACATGGCGGAAATAACGATTTAATTGAAGCTTTCGCACAAGAAATGGAAGCTTGTAGAATCCTTGTAAACTCTCCTTCCTCAATTGGTGGTATCGGTGACTTATATAATGAAATGACACCATCATTAACACTTGGATGTGGATCATACGGACATAATTCAGTAAGTGAAAATGTGAGTGTTAAACACCTAATTAATGTTAAGACTATAGCTAAAAGGAGAAATAATATGCAATGGCAAAAACTTCCATCAAAATTATACTTTGAAAAGAACTCAGTTAGATATCTTGAAAAAATGCCAAATGTTGAAAGAGTTGTTATTATTACAGACCCAGGTATGATTAAGTTTGGTTTAGTTGCTAGAGCAGTTGATGTATTAAGAAGAAGATCTAATGATGTTAAATATGAAATATTTTCAGATGTTGAACCAGATCCAACAACAAATACGGTTAAAAAAGGTTTAGCTAAAATTAGAGATTTCGAACCGGATACAATTATAGCCATCGGTGGAGGTTCACCAATGGATGCTGCTAAAATGATGTGGTTAGAATATGAACATCCAGAAATTGATTTCTTTGGCGCAAAACAAAAATTCTTAGATATCAGAAAGAGAGCTTACAAACTTCCTGAATTAGGTCAAAAATGTCAATTGGTATGTATACCAACAACATCTGGTACGGGTTCAGAAGTTACACCATTTGCAGTTATTACAGATAGTGAAACTGGCGTTAAATATCCAATTGCTGACTACTCAATCACACCTTCAGTAGCAATAGTTGATCCACAATTCACATATTCATTACCAAAATCGATGATTGCCTACACGGGTATGGACGTGTTAACTCACGCATTTGAATCATATGTATCGGCAATGGCATCTGACTATACAAGAGGATTATCATTACAAGCGGCTCAATTGGTATTTGAATCTCTACGTGATTCATACAATACCGATGCTCACCTACCAAAAGAAACGATGCACAATGCTTCAACAATAGCGGGTATGGCATTTGCAAATGCCTTCTTAGGTATCAATCACTCATTAGCACATAAGATTGGTGCAGAATTCAATATTGCACACGGTTATGCCAATGCGATTTTGATGCCACATGTAATTAGATACAACGCAATAAATAACGGCAAGACACAGGCTTGGGCTAAATACGAATACTTCAGAGCTGATGAAGATTACGCAAGAATAGCTAAAGCGATCGGTTTAGAAGGAAATTCTACCGAAGAATTGGTAGAAAAATTAGTACAGGCTGTAATTGACTTAGGTAAAGACTTAGGTTTGAAACTATCAATTAAAGACCAAGGCGTTTCAAGAGAAGAATTCGAGTCTAAAGTTGATAAATTAGCGGAATTGGCATATCTAGATCAATGTACAACTGCAAATCCAAAAGAACCAATGATTGAAGAACTTAAAGAAATCTTATATCAAGCATATGAAGGTGTTTAAGATATAATTGTTGAATAAATTAAAACGGTAGACTCCTTAAACTGCCCCAAAAAGTTGGATATAAAAACAACTTTTCGGGGTCAGTCTTTGAGTTTACCGTTTTTTATATATAATTTTTCAATCCCAATCTTTAATATTACAATTTTCTAACACCATCATCTATTCCAGATTGAATAAATTCTGCAGTTAATCCAGTATCTTGTGTATAGTTCTTTCCAACATAATCTACAAATTCATCGAAACTGTCTTCTTTAATAATTGCAATACCACAGCCTGCAAATCCTGCACCCGTCATACGTGCACCAAGGCAGTCCTTAAATTCATTTGCATGTTTAGTAATTGAATCGAGATGTGGACCAGTTACTTCATACAATTCTCTCAATGAATTATTTGATTGGATTAATAATTGTCCTAATAATTCAATATCTCCATCTTGTAACGCTTTTGCTGCTTTAGCTACTCTATGATTTTCTTTTACTGCATGAGTTGCTCTTTTTCTAATAATTAGATCTTCGATTTTATCAAGTAATTCTAATTCATCTTCTTTAATATCACAAAGAGACTTCATTGATGGTTTATATTGTTTTAGTATTT
>JAEZZB010000117.1 GCA_023442495.1 Bacillota bacterium | reverse complement strand
TAATCTATCAGAAATTTCTTCTAATTTTACATTTAGTTTTTGAATAAGTGTTTCTAAGAAACTTGTATCAATTTCATCACTTTCTTCTTCTTTTATTTGAAGAGACTTATATGACGCATTTAATTTAACTAAAGTAGAATCTACTTCTTCTTGTGTTGCATCTTCTTTCTCAAAAATTGTTGTTGCATTTGCTATTTCAGCTTCTAAAGCTTCCATAGATTCTTGAGTAAATTTGTCCTTAATATCCCTAAGTAATGAAGTCATCAAATCTAATGTTCGTCTTAGTTCTTCCTTATTAACTTCTTTTAATTCGATGTTTTCTAAAGCTTGTACTAAATTTTCATTCGCCTTATCTACTTGTTCTTGACTTGCTCCTTCATCGCCATATACTTTCTTCGCTTCTTCTAATTTTTCTGTCAGATTTGCTAAAGAATCTTGTGTAATTTTATCTTTTAATTCTTCTAAAGTCGTTTCTACAGTTTCAATAGTAAGAGCTAAATTATCTTTATTTACTGGATCTTCTTTAATTGTAAAGTATTTTGGATTATTTTCTGCAAATGTTCTAATCCATTCATCTAATTTATCAAATTCGTATGTTGCATTTGGTTCATCTGCCCAAAATGCAATCATTGAACCTATAGTTTCAACTTTTGTGCCTACATTGACATCAAATCCTTTTGTTCCAGATTTCATGTTATTTAATGCAGCTTGCCTATTATATCCGCCTGAGCTTTCTCTTCCAAGTACATAATACCAAGAATCATTTACATTCAAGATATCATGACCCTTTTGTACAAATGTAGTTGTAGGTGCAACATTGAAGCCCCACCAACCAGCAGTCCAATATGCAATTATTAATTGTTTATTAAATTCTTTATCTTCTGCTCCTCTATAGTAGAAACCATCATTAAATGCTAAAGGTCTCATATTTGCTTTTAGAATTCTACTTGATATATCATTTGCATAATCTACAAATAAATCATATTTACCTGTTGAAACTAAATTGCTCCAACCAGGATTTCCAAACGCATCATTTGCATATTCGTCAGCACCAAAGTTAAATACTTTTATTCCTTTATTTGAGAAATAGTTTATATATAGTTGAACAAATTCTTTTGTAAATTCAACTACTTCTGGCTTTTCTAAATCCATTGTTGTTATAGATTTTTTAGAGCCATTATAGAAATGAGGTTTATCAAATCCTAAATGAACCATTGCTTCTAATATCGCATCCATATGTCCTGGTGAGTTTAATCCTGGTATTATTGTGATACCTTTAGAATTTGCATAATCAATTATTTCATCCATTTCTTGTTGTGTTAATGATTTGTCTGCATCTAATGTTAAATTCTTAGATTCAGCATATATTGAATTACCTTTCGTAATTCCTTCTTTAACTTTGTCTGATGCATAAGTTGCATCTTTCGTATTGATGGTCATATCGTTTAATAAGAATCTTAATCCATCATTACCAAATAGTAGATGTAAATAAGTATAATCATTCTTATGGAGTGAATCTATAATTTGTTTGATATTTTCTACTGAGAAATATTTTCTTCCAGCATCAACTGAAACTATTTTTGCTTTTTCTTCTCCAAATGGATTTGGTAGTATTGGATCTTCTGGTTCTTCTGTTGTATTATCACCTCTAACATAAGCTAGAGCCAAGATATTGGATTCTTCTTTTCCTTTTTCTTGTGTACGATAGAATATTGAACCCTTTTCACCTTCAAGTTCAATATCTGTAAATACGGCATAACCATTTTCATCAAATACTTTTTCTGCTATTAAATCTGTAGCTTTTGAATCTCTATATATTCTAATTGTATAATCAGACATATTTTGTCTATAAAATTTAGATAATTTTTCTTTATTAAATTTTATCGCATAAAAATCATCATTTTGATGTACTGCTTCTGCGGCTGTCATAGGAATATTATCAGATTCTGTATCCAATTCTTCATACATCTTCCAATTGTATATTCTTAAACCACCCCATGGAGTACCATTATCTACTTTAGTTACCTTTAATCTCCATTTTTTAGCAGTCACTGGTTGTGGTAAAATTCTGTCATCAACGTGGTATATATTCCCCTTAACAGCTTCGGCCGTCTTCCACGTTTGTGTATCTTCATCCCAATAATCTAGGCTGTAGTCGGCAGCATTCATTTTACCGTCATTGTATGATTCGCCTGCATGACCAGCATGTTCGATTAACCATCTTTTAACGGTTCTTGGTTCCTCAAACTCTATTACTACTTCATCAGGACCTGGATTCCACCATTTATCAGTTAAATCTACCAATGTATCATTAATAACTTTAGCTTTTGAATCATTATCATTACTAATTAGTTTAGCTTGTGGTGTAATATTTTTAGGTTTTGCTTTGGCAAGTGTTGTATCAGATGCTGCAAATCCCCAATCAAATTCTGTAGTCGCCGCTTCTGAATATGTTCCATTTTTTCCAACTGCATATACCTTTAATGTTTGAACCGTTTCATTTGAATCAATGGATCTTGATAATTTTGGTAAATAAATATTATTATTTGAAGATGAGAATAACCATTCTTCATCATTTTCTGTTTGTTTAAATACATCATATCTATATGCACCATCAACTCTGTCAAATGATACTATAGCTTCAGCTTCTGTACCTGTATGAACAGCTTTTTCTTCAACTTTGAAGTTTTCTGGAGTTTGTAATTTTGTATCATTATTTCCAATTACTAATTCACCAAGATTTAATTTATAATCTTTATCGCCAGCTGTATTTTCTATTTTTAGACCGATATTGTATATTGTTTGCCCGGCAAATTCAGATAAATCTACTCTAGTTGTTTTCCATTCATCAGCACTTGTAGGAGTTAATGAAACTTCTCTAGTAGATGCTGGGTCATAATTTTTATCTAAATTAAAAGTTAAATTCAGACTTGCACCCTCTCCTCCTTTATATGTGATATCTAAAAATGTATCATTTTGAGGTACAAATCTTGTAGCAAAAAGTTTAACTTCATGATATGACCATTCATCAATATTTCCATATATTTTAACTGATGAACCTCCATTATAGGCATCGTCAAAATCATAATATGCATTTAGTGCTTGACCTTTATCCGTTGTCGTCCACCATGTCCATGTTGGTAATACATCTTGAACCGATCTTGAATTCCAATCCTGTGTCACAGATTTATTACCGTCTTTGAACCAATGTCTACCATGACCCGTATTGAAAGAGGTGTAGAAATTAGGTTCTAATATAGGTGTTGTGTCAACAACATATCTTGCCATACCATTATATACATCTGGAGCATCATTTATATTTGCAGGATTTCTATTTTCACCTGTCCAGAATTTATTTATTGCATCATGTAAACCTTCTTCAGTTTCAGCTTGACCATTTATAGTATCTGGTATAAATAAACCAACTGACACTTTAAGTTTATTATCATCACCTAATAATGCTGGTCTATTGCCTTTTTTTGTATAAGTTATATCTTGTTGTAATTCAAACCCGGCATAGAAATCAAATGGTGATCTATCAATTGATTCCATATGTGATTTGGAGCTATTAATTTTATTGGTATGCCAATTGAAATTTGCAAAGAATTGATCGACTGCTATTTTCCCGTCTTCCGTTTTCTTCATCCAAATATCATTTAAATCATTAATTGAATCATAATGTGCTCTTCGTCCATTATTAGCCATGGCGTCGTAGAAAGCTATTATTAATGGTTGGCCTATACTTTCACCATGAGCTTTCATTTCAAGTATAAAATTCTTTAGTTCTTGAGATTTTCCAGCTGTTGCATGTCCAGAAGTTTCTTGATTAAAGAAATATCCATCAAAACCGTAATGTTTTGCAATTTCAGCTAATTTTCTAGCAGCTGGATATTTTCCTTGGTCATCTTTTTCTAAAAATTTCGCAAAGATTGCATTATCACTTGCAGATGTTGACCAATTAAAGAACAAAGTTCCAAGTATAGGAACACCATTTCGATGTGCAGCATCGATTACATCAGATGTAGGTACGATTCCGTCCCAAAATACTTGAGTCCCTACGTATTGCCACATATCAAATGTATTTACATTGAATTCGTAATCACCTACTGATGAATATTTAGAATAATTATTTCCTAGCAAGTATGCTAGTGATAAAATTTCACCTTCACTACTTGCGTATTCATTAATTGGTGCTCCTTTAACTCTTTCTTGTAAAGGAACTGAAGCTCTATTAAGTTCATCATAATCTAAATTTTCCGGGTTCCAATCTGGAATACTATCTAGATTTATTCTTACTCCTCTAGGCTTTAGTGAAGCCTTTTTCTGAACAACCGGATCGATACTTTCATTAGCATCAGTAACATTTTCTTGTGCAAACGCATTAGCAATAGGACTTAATGTTAATACAGCACCTAAAGTAAATGCTAAAGCCTTTTTAAAAAACTTTTTCTTACTATCTGACTTAAAAATCATATACTCCTCCTTTAATATGAATATGTTTTCTCCCAAAATTATTATATTGTATACAATTTAGAAATACATTCTAAATCAAAGATTTTGTTAGAATATACCGAAAATGTTTTCATGTGAAAACGGTTATTCGTGCTTATTTTCATGTGTATAAAATTTTTGTTTTTTTTTATTTTTCTTAGTTTTAAATTAACCACCTAAATTTTATTAAATATAATTAATATTTGCCTTATGTTTAATTTAAATATAATAAAGAGCCAAACAACAGAATGGCTCTTTATTATAAATATTAAAGTATTTTACTATGATCTAAATTATCTAAATATTCTTCCAATTTTGGAACTATAAATTTAAAGGTTTCTTCTTCAAATGGGACTTTTAATCCAACTTTTTGAATAGTTTCTTTCGTACCATATTTGCCACCCATTTTACATAATTCAACATATTTGTTCCAAGCATCTTCATGATTATCAAGGTCTAATACGAAAAATTGGAATGCATTTAATTGAGCAATTGTGTAATCTAAATAGTAGAATGGAGATTGATATACATGCATTTGTCTTTGCCATCTTCCACCTTCTTCTTGATATTTATCATCTGCATAATCTATATGTGGCGAATATTTCTTTTCGATTTCTCTAAATTTTGCATTTCTTTCTTTTGGTGAAGCCTCTGGATTATCATATACCCATTCTTGGAATTCATCAATTGAAGCACCATATGGTAAAAACTGTAAAGAATCTACTACATGATCATAATAATATTTTTCAGTATCTTCTTTAAAGAAT
>JAEZZB010000103.1 GCA_023442495.1 Bacillota bacterium | reverse complement strand
ATTAAATTTTATTCAAAATACATGCAAGATTTAATTTTAAGACATCAAGAATTAAAACCGTTTAGATTTAATAAATTACTCTATTCTGATAAAGTATCAGGTGAAAATAGAGTGATTAAGCGTGTTGTAAACAATGAAGATGAATGGAAAGAAGCAATATATCAAACTATTCAGGATTTAAAAAAATGTAAAGCAATCAATAATTATAATGAAGTTGCAATACTCTTTAATTCGATAAATTCACCACAAGCCAATAAACTTAGAAGCTATTTAAGACAAAGGGGAATAGGAGTTTACACGCCAACTACGAAAACTCTTTTATCAAAGAAAGAAGTTTTAGAACTGATAGGAATTATATATGCTATATTTAAGCCTATAATTGATAGAGCGAGAATATCAAGATCTTACGATATTCAAGCTTTTCTAGATAGAGAATATGAAAATATCTATAAAATAATGCTTAGAGATGATGAACTCAGTGATTTTGTAAAAAGAATGAGTAGATATATACTGAGTAATGATTTTTCACTAAATATATACGACATTTACTATAGACTATTTGCCTATAATCCATTTTATTCATATATGTTAGAAGAGCATAAAGCGAAGAATATATCCAGATATTTAGAATTACTTCAAAAATATCAAATATCAAATCAAATTTTTGAAATTAATAAATCAAATATAGAAGATTTCGTCGTTACGTTTTTCTATGATTTTATAGATTTTATAAGAAATCAAAAAATTTCAGAATTTGATGAAGATACGAAAATTCCAGCCATGAATAGTATTTCTATGTTGACAATTCATTCATCAAAAGGAATGGAATATCCTATTGTAATCATGGGGTCAATGACTGATGCTCCATTTAATCAGTACACAAGTTTTTTAGATAATTTATTGAATAATTTGATTAAAGAATTTGGAATAATTAGCGATTATGAGCCAGAAGAACTTACAAATATACTAGATTTTTATAGAAAATTCTATACTGGATTTTCCAGAGCTAAAGATTTATTGATACTTACTTATAATAAAGGTGCAAAATATAAAGAAAATGACTTAGAATTTTTACTTGATGATATTAATGAGATTAAAATCAATGAATTAAATATTGAAGCTGATGAATTAAAGGAAAGCATAGTAAAATCTCAATATTCATATACAACTGATATTTCAGTCTATAACAAATGTCCTCTAGAATACTATTACAGAAGAAAATTGAAATTCACATTTCCTAAAACAAAAGCTCTATTTTATGGTAGTTTGGTGCATGAAAGTATTGAAGCAATAAATAAGAGAAAAATACAATCTTTAGATATAGATAATATAGAAGAATTAGTAACAGAAAAAGCAAGACAAAAGTTTAAAGAAGGTGCAATAGAATTTAGAAAAGATGATGTAGATAGAGCGATTGAAGAGGTAAAAATATATATTGAAAATCTTAAACACATCGGAATTCCTAAGGAGTCAGAGCTTGGAATAACATTTTCTACCAATGATTATTTAATAAATGGTAATGTAGATATGATTTATGAAAAAGACGGAAAAATGCATATAATGGATTTTAAAACTGGAACTCCTCCTGATGAAGATGGTAATCATGAATCGCTGAAAGATTATATTAATCAAATCAATTTATACGCTTATTTATATAAGATGACAAAAGGTAAAGAAATAGATTCTATGAGTCTATATTTTACAGATTTAGATGCTAATCAAAGAATATTTACTTATAAATTTGATGAAAGAATTAATGAAGAAGTTTTAAATATGATTGATGAAACAGTTAAAAATATTGAATCTGAAAAATTTGGATTTGACAATTGTCAAAGCAAATCACTTCTATCATTTTTCATGAATAGATATATGGAAGAAAAAAATGAAAAAAACTATGATATTAGATAGTTGTAATGAAATTTTGTTTCGCTTTTGATATAATAATCTAATAGAATGGAGTAATTATGTTTAAAAAACAAAAAATTGAAGATATGTTAAATATAGTTATGACAGCCGTATTAGCAAATATTATCCTTTTCTTTTTTGGTTCAACTGGATTTGAGAATGTGATAATTTCTGCTCCATTTATTGTCGTGCTATATAAGTATGGAATAAAAGAATATGTTTTTTCTTTGATTTTGACCTTTATTTCGGCTTATTTTATAGTTGGTCTAGAAGTTTTAATTATACAATTGGCAATGATAATAGCTATTTCATCAGTTTCTGTATATTGCATGAAAAAAAGAATGCCAATAGGGAAAATAGTAGGTTTTGCTGCCACATCAAGTTTTGTGGTTATAGTACTAAGTTTATTGGCTTTTTATCTAATTACAAAGGAAAATCCATTTGAAGTAATGAATAATGCAATCATTTTTTCCATTGATAAAATTGAGTCAGTTATTTCCAATGATATTAATTTTACACCGGAAATGGTTAAGGAATATATTGTATATTTTAAGGAAATGGTAAATAAATTATTTAGAATACTTCCAGCGATATTTCTTATCTATTCATTAGTGATAAGCTTTACAAATCTTATGATTTCAATATTTATTATGAAAAAAACCGGGATTAAATTGTTGTATGGTACAAAGTTAAATAGACTGACATTAAATAAAAATTTTAGATATTTATTTTTTGCTTTTATTGTATTTTTCTTAATATCCCTGATACCAGGGTCTGGAATTGGAATAATAGCTGAAAATCTTTGGGCAGTAGCAAATGCACTTTTATTTTTCAATGGATTATCTTATATAGATTATTTTTTAGAAATGAAGGTTGGGAAAATTGCTAGAGTATTACTTTGGATAATTATACTTGTAATATTTAGATTGTATATATTTATTATATTTTTTGGTTTTATGGATTTATTTACAAATATTAGATATGAAATTAGAAAAGGTAAGGTAAATAATGGATAAATTTTTTAGAAAAGAAAATATGGGGATAATAATTAGTCCATTGATTAATATAGTATTGACTATTATCTTGCTAGTTTTAAATGTGTATATAGGTATAATAGCTTTAGTTCTTACAGTTATTTCTATATACAACGCATATGATACAATACAAAATAAAAATAATCAATTTAAGAAATATGTTGAAAATCTTGAATTAGCATTTGATGGATTTTCTAAAAAAGCCATATTTAATATGCCATTTTCAATTGTCGTAATTAATCATAGAAAAGATATTGTTTGGTATAATTCAAAATTTAAGCAACTTATAAATGAAAAAGAGTCAGTAGTTGATGATAGTATACATGAAGTATTTCCAGAAATAACTGATGAATTATTAAATCTTGAAGAAGAATTATTTATGGTAAATTATTTGTTTAAGGATTATGAAGTTCACAAATCCACATTAGAAGATGAAAAAATGACACTTCTTTATTTTATAGACACTACTGATAGAGAACAAACTCTTAAGAAGTATCAAGAAGAACGTTTAGTTTTGATGAATATTAGAATTGACAATTATGAAGAATTAAATGCAAATCTTTCATCAGAAAAAAGACCAATTTTATATGCTGAAATAGACAGTACAATAACTTCATATTTTCATGAACATGGATCATTTATCAAGAAAAATGAAAATGGTAGATATTTTGCAGTATTATATAAATCCACACTACATCAAATGGTGCGTGAGAAATTTTCTTTTATAGACAAAGTGAGAAATATCCGTTCAGGAAATACAATTATGCCTACATTATCAATTGGTATAGGAATTGATGAAGAAAGTGTAAGAGATAATGAAAAATCTGCCAATGCAGCATTGGATATAGCTCTAGGTAGAGGTGGAGATCAGATAGTACTTAAGTCACAAGATAATCTACAATATTTTGGTGGAAAAACTCAAGCTACAGAAAAAAGAACAAAGGTTAAAGCAAGAGTAATAGCGCATGCACTTTCTCAATTAATAGATAAATCTACAGAAGTTTTTATATCTGGACATATAAATCCAGATATGGATTCATTTGGTTCAGCACTTGGGCTTTGGCATGCTGTTAGAAAGAAAGATAAATCTGCATATATTGTTTTAAGTAAAGTGACACCAGCAATTAAAAACATATATAATTATGCTACAACTCAAGTAAATGGACTTAGTGAATACATTATAACACCGAATGAAGCATACGAAAAAGCTAAGGCGTCATCGTTATTAATAGTTACAGATAATCATAGAAGACAATCAATTGAAGAACCAAGATTATTTGAGAAAACTGACTCAATAGTAGTTATTGATCACCATAGGAGAGGGAATGATTATATAAACAATGCGGTGTTGAGTTATGTAGAACCTTCTTCATCATCAGCATCAGAACTTGTAACAGAAATGCTTATGTATATGGATGAAAAAGTAATTATTGATAAGGTTATTGCTGATGCACTACTTGCAGGTATTACAGTAGATACAAAGAATTTCAATCAACAAACAGGTATTAGAACATTTGAAGCGGCTGTAATATTAAAACAAAATGGTGCAGATTCAACTGTGGTTACCAAATTATTTAGAGATGATTTTGATACTTTAAAATTCAAATCTCAAATAATTTCTAATTCAATTATTTATAAAGATAAATATATTATTGGAACTTTTGATATGGATATAGATCAATCGACACTGATTGCATCACAAGCAGCAGATGGATTGTTGAATGTAGAAAATGCTAAAGCGTCATTTGTATTAACGAAAACAAAAAATAAGACGCATATTTCAGCAAGAAGCTTTGGAGAAATATCGGTTCAATTAATTATGGAAAAATTAGGTGGTGGTGGACATCAAAATGTAGCAGCCACACAATTAGAGGTCGATATACCAGAAGCTATAGAATTATTAAAGAAAGCTATAAAAGAATATGAATCGGAGGATGAAAAGTGAAAGTAATTTTAAAGGCAGATGTTAAAGGTTTAGGAAAAGAAGGCGAATTAGTAAATGCTAAAACTGGATATGCAAGAAATTTCCTATTTCCAAATGGATATGCAATAGAAGCTACGCCAGCAAATAAAAAATTATGGGAAGCTGAAAAGAAAAGACAAAAAGAAGAATTTGAACAAAACAAACAAGAAGCAGAAGAGATAAAAACAAAACTTGAAGCTACTACAATTACTGTAGAAAAGAAAGTTGGAGCTGATGGAAGATTATTTGGTTCAGTTACAAGTGGCGATATAGCAGATGCTTTAGGTAAAAAAGGCTTCGATATAGATAAGAAAAAAGTAGAACTGTCAGATAATCTAAAAACTCAAGGAGTTTATACAGTTAATATTAGAGTATTTCCAGAGATGCTAGCTAAAGTAAAAGTAGAAGTAAAACCGCAATAAGAGGATATAAATGGAAAACAATTTCTCCACAAGTGACATTAGAACAGAAAAAGCTATTTTGGGTCTTGCTATAGTTCACAATGAATTAATTAATAATTTAATGGAAAAAATTAAAAGTGAAGATTTTCAAGATTTAAGAAATGCTTTGGTGTTTAAAGCGATAGCACAATTAAATATGAAACATAATTCTATTGATTTTAACATGATAAATAGTCAATTGGAATTTATGGGTAATCTTTCAGAAATAGGTGGAGAAACTTATGTAATGGAGCTAATAGATCCAACTTATTTTAAAGCCAATTATGATAGTTATCTTGAAATAGTAAAAGAAAAATCTACTAGAAGAAAACTATTAAAATTTGGTGATGATGTATTAAACAAAGTTTCCACTTCACAAGAAAAATCTGAAGAATTGATAGCAAATTTTTCAACTCAATTATTTAATTTAAGTGAATATAATAATAAAGAAGGACTTGTAAGATTAAGTGATACCATAGAAGAAGCATTTAACTATATGACTGAAATGGCAAGTAATCAATCTGATATCACGGGCATTAGTACAGGATTTAGAGATATTGATAGACAGTTATCAGGTTTTCAAAATTCAGATTTTCTATTACTTGCTGCAAGACCATCAGTTGGGAAGACGGCCTTGGGAATTCATATGGGACTGAACGCAGCCCTTACTGGCAAAAAAGTTGCAGTTTTTTCACTAGAAATGAGTAGAAGACAAATATTTCAAAGAGTTTTATCAATTATTACTAGAGTAGAACTTCAAGATATAATTTCAGGAAATATAAAAAAAGAAGACTGGCCACTTTTATACAAGAGTATTACAAAATTTCAAGAGATTGATATGTATATTGACGATACTGCAAGTATTTCAATTACAGAACTTAGAGCAAAATCTAAGAGAATGAAAATAGAAAAGGGTTTAGATTTAATTGTAATAGACTATTTACAATTGATGACAGCCGATATGGGAAGAAATGATAATAGACAACAAGAAATATCAAATATTTCTAGAGGATTAAAGGCCCTTGCTAAAGAATTGAATATTCCAGTACTTGCACTTTCACAGTTATCAAGAAAATCTGAGGAAAGATCAAATAAAAGACCTATGTTATCAGATTTAAGAGAATCTGGAGCTATTGAGCAAGATGCGGACGTTGTAATGATGTTGTATAGAGATGACTATTATGACGAAGATTCTGAAGAACAAAATATAATAGAAGTAATTACAGCTAAACATAGAAATGGTCCTACAGGAACCAATAAATTATATTTCAAAAAAGAAAATACAAGTTTCCATGACTTTGGTAAAGAAAATGAAAATATCATATAAATTGGCACCTCTTAAAAGGGAAGATGCGAAATTATTGAAAGAGTGGGATAATTTTGATGATCCTATTTTATCTGGATATAATTACAACAATCTAAATGAAAACCAAGAAGAGATTTGGTTTTTAATGAAACAAAAGAAATTTAGATCTAAGTATTTTTCGATTAAAGATACTGAAGGAAAATTACTTGGATTCGTTGGACTAAAAGAAATAAATAATATACTAAATACTGCAAAACTTGGAATTGTTATAGCTCCAAGTTTTGTTTCAAATGGATTAGGAACATGTGTATTGCAAGAATTTATCGCAATCTGTTTTGAGGAATTTAAATTTAGAAAAATAATTTTGGAAGTTAATGAGTGGAATAAAAGAGCCATTCATCTTTATAAAAAGATTGGATTCAAAGAAGTTAAATATAACTATCAAGAATTTGAAAATCAATTATTGGATTTAGATGATATAAGATATGAAGATATAAGAGATAGCTTTATTGTTGAAGAAGGAGTTATATATTCTAAAATTATTCATATGAGTTTAACTAGACAGGAGTATCGTAATGAGAGTGGAACTAGAAAGAAGTAAATTAGACCTGGGTACTACGCCAGTCGAAAATATGTTTATAAATACTCTTATGGCAAGTGCCAATGAAAGTCAAATAAAGGTATATCTATATGCGCTTTCACTTGCATATTCAAATATTGAAGATATTACAAATGAAAATATTGCAAGAGAAATGAATATTACAGAAGGCCAAGTGCATGATGCATGGAATTATTGGATTAATCAAGGAATAATAGAAAAATCAGATAATGGATATATATTCAAATCTATGAGAGCTCAATTATTTGGCGTAGAGGACGATTTTCCAAAATCATCAAAAAATTTTGAAATTACAGAAAATACAGAAAAATTGAAAAGTATTAATCAAGATTTTACTAATATTGATGAAGCTGATACTAAGCAAATGATTGATTCAATTGAAGCTTTTATTTCTCAAGACAAGACAGTGCCTGTAAAACTCGACCCAAGAGAAATTAGAAAATTATTGGAACTTAGAAATGATTTTCAATCAGATCCAAATTATATTTCATATGCATATATGATGGCAAGCAATGTCAGAGGGAAGAAGTCTGTAGATACCATAGTTGCAACCATTAGAAATTGGATAATAGATGGTGCCAAAGATATGGAAAGTCTCGATAAATATTTGGAAGAAAAAGATAATTCAAATAAAAAATCAAAAACAAATGAAGATGGAAATAAACCTTTCAAAACTTCAAGACAAGAATTATATAAAAATGATAATAGAATGACTAAGGCTGAAAGAAATAGCTTTATAGAATGGAAATTAAAACAAAAATTGCCGATAAAGAAAAGAGATAATTAATGTTAAAGGTCGAACAAATCTTAGAAGAAAGACGTAGAGAAAATGATAGACTGCAAGAAGAAAGAATAGAAGAGGTGTATCAAAAAGTCCCTAGAATTTCTGAAATAGATAAAGAGATAAGACAACTTAATATGGATATGATTCAACGTGGTATCAAAGGAAGTGATATTTTAGAAATTGAAGTTAAAATAAATAAAATTTACAAAGAAAAAGAAGATTTACTAATTTCAAATGGATTTACAATAGATTATATGGAAAAAAAATATCAATGCAATATTTGTCATGATACTGGAATTAATGGCACAAAAATATGTAATTGTAAAAGACATTTGATGATAGAAGAATCTTATAAAAATAGTACAATTGAAAATATTATAAAAGTAGAAAATTTTGACAATTTTAATTTAAATCTTTTTAGAAAATCAATAATGGATGATGAAGAAATTAGTCCGTATGAAAATATGAAGGCTTTAAGAGATGAACTTAAAGAATATGCTAAACATTTTGGTAGAGATTCCTTAAATTTATATATATATGGACCAGTTGGAACTGGTAAAACATATTTACTAAATTGTATTGCAAAAGAGATAATGGACAATGGACTTTCAGTAGTTTATCTATCAGAGTCAGATTTAGTATCAAATATTTTGGAGCATAGATTTGCATATTCGGAAAATAAGCAAAAACTTCGAAATAAGATAGATATGATTTATGATGCTGATTTATTAATAATAGATGATTTGGGAGCAAATAATACAAATGATACTTCTATATCGGCTGTATTTGAAGCTCTAAATAAAAGACTAGTAAATAAAGTACCAGTAATTATATCTTCAAATTTGCATCCAGAAGATTTAAGAATTTTTTATGATCAACGTATTTATTCAAGAATTGCAGGTAATTATTTCTTAAAGGAATTATATGGAAATGATTTGAGGATAAGCAAATGGAATTAATTAATAGACTTCAATTCCAAGATATGGAAGATTATACTATAAATTATCTTGGTATAAAAGAAGAGATAATTATTGAAAATGCAGCATTAAAGGTTATATCTCATATTAATTTAAATCAAAGACAAAGCTTTGCTGTAATATGTGGTACAACTCAAAATGGAGCATATGGTCTTGCAATTGCAAGAAATTTATTATCAATTGGTAAATTTGTTGATATTTATATTGTAGATTCAGCAAATATTCCAAGTGAATCATTCAAATATCAATTTGAAATACTAAAAAAAATAGATGCAAATATTCACTATTTGGAAACTATTGAAGAGCTTGAAAATTTCTCAAATGATTTAAATAGAGTAAATACTTTGATAGATGCAATAGTAGGTATCGAGTGGGGTAGTACATTTCATGGTGCTTGCGAATACGTAATTGATACTATAAATAAATCTAGAATTTATACAGTTTCAGTAGATTTACCATCGGGAATGGATTATGATACTGGTGATGTAAATATTGCCTGTGTAAATAGCGATTTAGTAGTTACATTTGTGAATATAAAAAAAGGATTGTTAGAAAATAACAATTTACATAAATACGAAATAAAAGTAGAAAACATTGGTTTATTAAAGAGAGGTCGAGATGTTAGACATAAAACTTATTAGAAGTGATAAAGAAAAAGTGGTAGAAGGTCTTAAAAAACGTCATGGAGAATTTCCGATTGATGACATAATTAAACTTGATGGCGAGAGAAGAGAATTGATTACAATTGTAGAAACAAAGAAAGCAGAACAAAATCAAGTTTCAAAATCAGTTGGTCAATTGAAAAAAGAAGGCGAAGATCTTGCGCCAATATTTGCTAAAATGAAAGAATTATCTAATGAAATTAAATCATATGATGAAAAGATAAGAGTTATTGAAACAGATATTGAAAATAAATTATTATTTATTCCAAATATACCTGATCAATCAGTTCCTGAAGGATTAGATGATAGCGAAAATATTGAAATAAGAAAATTTGGAGAACCTAGAAAGTTTGATTTTGAACCAAAAGCTCACTGGGATTTAGGTGTTGATTTAGGGATTTTAGACTTTGAGAGAGCTTCAAAAATATCTGGTGCAAGATTTTCTGTATTCAAAGGTCTTGGTGCAAAACTTGAAAGATCAATATATACTTTTATGTTAGATACACATACTGAAAATGGTAAATATACAGAATTAAGCGTTCCCTATTTAGTAAATAGAAGTTCAATGACAGGTACTGGACAATTACCAAAATTTGAAGAAGATGCATTCCACATACCTTCAAAAGACTTTTTCCTAGTTCCTACAGCAGAAGTGCCAGTTACAAATTTCAGAAAAGACGAAATAATTTCAAATGATGAACTTCCATTAAACTATACTGCTTATACTGCATGTTTTAGACAAGAAGCGGGTTCTGCAGGACGTGACACGAGGGGACTTATAAGAAATCATCAGTTTGATAAAGTTGAACTTGTAAAACTTGTTAAACCAGAAGATTCATTTGATGAGCTTGAAAAACTAACAGCTGATGCAGAAAAAATTCTACAATTATTAAATATTCCTTATAGAGTAGTTTTGCTATCTTCAGGTGACTTAGGATTTTCATCTGCTAAGACATATGATATTGAAGTTTGGATGCCTTCATATAACAGATATGTTGAAATTTCTTCATGTTCTAATTTTGTTGATTTTCAAGCTAGAAGAGCAAATCTAAAATTCAGAGATGAAGATGGAAAAGTTAAATTAGTTCACACATTAAATGGATCAGGACTTGCAGTAGGAAGAACATTTGCGGCAATACTTGAAAATTACCAAAATGAAGACGGCTCTGTAACGGTACCAGAAGTTCTAAAAAACTATTTGAAAGTAGATAAAATAGAAGCATAGGATTGATTATGAATAAAAATAAGATTGTGCTTACAGGTGGAGGGACGACAGGGCATGTCGCTGTAAATCTTGCATTAATACCTATATTAAATAAAGATAATTGGGAAATTCACTATATTGGCTCTAAAAATGGAATAGAAAAACATTTAATTGAAAATATTGATTTTGTAAAATATCATCCAATTTCAACAGGAAAGCTTAGAAGACAATTTTCTTTCAGAAATATTACTGATGCTTTTAGAGTTTTATGGGGAAGTATTCAATCAGTATTTAAAATAGCTAAAATTAGACCAAATGTAGCTTTTTCAAAAGGTGGATTTGTATCTGTTCCAGTTTTATTTGGAGCTTGGGTAAATCGAGTTCCATCTATTTCTCATGAATCCGATTTAACACCAGGGCTTGCAAATAAATTAGTACAACCATTTGTTCATACTATATTTACAACTTTTCCAGAAACAGCTAAATATATAAAATCTGGAAAGGGTAAATTCTTAGGGCCAGTTATAAGAGAAAATTTAAAATATGGAAATAAAGAAAAAGCAAAGATATTATTAGGTATAAAAAATGATAAGCCAATCATATTAGTAATGGGCGGGTCACTTGGAGCAAAAAAAATAAATGAATTAGTTAGAGATAATTTATATAATTTGCTTAAAGATTATAATATCATTCACGCAACAGGTAAGGATGGTTACGATAGTTCAATAAAATATGAAGGATATTATCAATTTGAATATTTAAAAGATGAATTAAAACATATTCTTGCAGCTTCTGATATTGTAATATCAAGAGCTGGTTCAAATTCGATTTTTGAATTCTTATATTATAAAATTCCAATGCTACTTATTCCTCTTCCTGCTGGTGCTTCAAGAGGTGATCAGGTGGACAATGCAAAATCATTTGCAAATGATGGATTTGCACTTGTTCTTGAAGAAAAATCAATAAATAATGAAATATTTTTAGAAAAAATAAATCAAATTCATTTGAGAGAACGAGAATTTAAAGAGAATATGAATAAATTTGAATTTGAAGATACAGTAATAGAGATTTATAATCATATAAACAAGATAAAGAAATAGGAGAAATTATGAATTTTAATGAAAAGTTAAACAAATATGCAGAATTAATTATAAAAGTAGGCTCTAATATTTTAGAAGGAGATACATTAACTATTTCTTCTCCAATTGAAAGAGCAGATTTTGCTAGAATGCTTGCTGAAAATGCATATAAACAAGGTGCTCACGATGTTGTAATCAACTGGCGTGATGATGAAATTACAAAAATGTTGTATAAAAATACTCCAACTGAGGTATTGAAAGAAGTTCCACAATATACATTTGACAAAGCTATGTATTATGCTGAAACTAGACGTCATAAATTAATTGGAATCTCAGCTGATGACCCAGAATTACTAAAAGATATAGATCCAAAGAAAATTCAAGAAGTTTCACTTGCTGTTTCAAAAGTTATGCAACCACTTAGAAAATATACAATGAATGATATTATTTCTTGGTTAGTAGTTTCAGTACCTACTGAAGCTTGGGCTAAGAAAGTATTTCCAAATAGTGAAAACCCAGTAGAGGATTTATGGGAAGCAATTTTCTACACAACAAGAGTTAATACTGAAGATCCAATAAAGGCATGGGAAGCTCATTTAAATACATTAATGGTAAAAGCTGATTGGTTAAATAAAGAAAACTTCAAATATTTAAGATATAAAGCCTCAAATGGTACGGATTTAGAAATAGAATTACCAAAAGGACATATATGGACTGCAGCATCATCTGTAAATGCTAAAGGTGAAAGATTTGTACCAAATATGCCTACTGAAGAAGTATTTACACTTCCGCATAAAGATGGTGTAAATGGTATGGTTTATGCTTCAAAACCATTAGTTTATGATGGAAATATTATAGATGAATTTTGGTTAAAATTTGAAGAAGGGGCAGTTGTTGATTTTGATGCTAAAGTAGGAAAAGATGTACTTGCTTCAATTTTTGAGAAAGATGAAAGAGCAAGAAAACTTGGAGAAGTTGCACTTGTACCATTTGATTCACCAATTTCAAATTCAAATATCTTATTTTACAATACATTATTCGATGAGAATGCATCATGTCATTTAGCTTTAGGAAAGGCATATCCAACTACAATTAAAGGTGGAGAGAATATGACAGATGAAGAATTAGCTGAACATGGAGTAAATGATTCATATTGTCATGAAGATTTCATGGTAGGTACAGCAGATTTAGATATAGTAGGTGTAAAAGAAGACGGAACAGAAGTTCAAGTGTTTAAGAATGGAAATTGGGCATAAGGAGTAAAAAATGGATTTACAACAAAAAATAGAAAAATTAGCAGAACTAGCAATTAAAGTAGGACTAAATGTAGGCAAGGGCGATACGGTACAAATATTTGTATCTGTTGATAGAGCAGATCTTGCAAGAGCTGCAGTTAAAAAAGCTTATGAAGCTGGAGCAAAACAAGTAATAGTTGATTGGACTGATGATTATCTAACAAGACTAGGATATGAATATTCACCTACAGAAGTATTATCAGAAGTCCCACATCATGTATATGATAGAAATGAGACTCTATTAAAATCCGGCGTAAAACAATTATTTGTTAAAAGTACAGATCCTTCATTGTTACAAGGGATTGATGCAGAAAAAATCCAAGCGGTAAGTCAAGCTAGATCAAAAGTTCTACATCCTTTAATGAAATATAGAATGAATGATATTGTTTCTTGGACAATTATCTCAGCCCCAACAGAAGCTTGGGCTAAGAAAGTGTTTCCAAATAGTGAAAATCCAATAGATGATTTATGGGAAGCGATATTTGAAACAACAAGAATCAATAAAGAAGATCCAATCAAATCATGGAATGACAATATTAATTTATTAACTGAAAAATCAAAATGGTTAAATGATCAATCATTTACTCATTTACATTATACAGCTTCAAATGGAACAGATTTAACTATAGGTTTACCAAAAGGTCATATTTGGAGAGCTGCATTTACTGCAAACAAGAAAGGAGAAAGTTTTGTGCCAAATATGCCTACTGAAGAAGTTTACACTCTTCCATCAATGCATGATGTAAATGGGATAGTTTATTCAGCAAAACCACTCGCTAATGAAGGAAATATTATAGATGAATTTTGGATTGAATTCAAAGATGGTATGGCAGTTGATTTTGATGCAAAAGTAGGTAAGGATGCATTGAAATCATTACTAGATAGAGATGGAGAAAATTCAAAAAGACTTGGTGAAGTAGCACTTGTACCTTATGATTCACCAATTTCAAATTCAAATATTCTATTTTTTAATACTCTATTTGATGAAAATGCATCATGTCATATTGCTTTGGGAGCTGCATATCCAACTACAATTGAAGGTGGGAATAATATGACTTCAGAAGAATTGACAAAAAATCATGTAAATCAATCTACTGTACATGCTGATTTCATGATAGGTACAAAGGATTTAAACATCAAAGGTATTAAAGAAGATGGTACTGAAGTAGATGTATTTATAAATGGAAATTGGGCATAGTTTATTAATATTTGCAAATTTTAATTTAATTTATTATATTATATATTAAATTAAATTTAAGCTGGAGGGAATGTGAATATACACGTATTGTGTGGTGGTGAAAGTAGTGAACATGAAATTTCACTTAGATCTGCTAGAGCTATCATCAACAATTTAGATAAAGAAAAATATAATATTAGTTATACTTATATAACTAAAGATGGGAAATTTATTCCAGTAGGACGTTATAAAGAAGATATTGAAAATCCTGAAGATTTAAAAAGAACAACTCCTCTAAACAAAAAAGAATCTATTATGCAATTTATTGATTTTATCAATCAAATTGAAGATCCATATGTATTACCAGTAATTCACGGAACTACTGGAGAAGACGGACAAATACAAGGTTTTTTAGAAACTTTAGGAATTAAATATATTGGAAATAAAATAGCACCATCTGCTCTTTGCTTTGATAAAGCTATTGCAAATGATTTATTTGCTTCGCATGGAATACCACAAGCAAAATATTATATTATAAATAAAAAAAGATATATGAGAGATGCCAATAAAGATTCTATTGTAAGTAATATATTTGATAAACTTGGAAAAAATGTATTTGTAAAACCAGCAAATAATGGTTCATCGATTGGCGTATCAAGAGCAAATAAAGACAATATAATTGAAGCTTTAGAAGAAGCATTCAAATATGATGATAAAGTTGTAGTTGAAGAAGAAATGCCATTTGAAGAATTAGAAGTTTCAGTACTTGGAAATGAAAATCCAATCGCTTCACTTGCAGGTTCATACACGACACAAAGGGATTTATTTGATTATGAAGCAAAATACCACGATAAAAATCTTGTAATGAATGTTCCTCACGAACTTTCACAATCAGATTCAAATAGAGTTAGAGAACTAGCTATAGATGCATATTTAGCTGCTGGATGTAATGGTTTTGCTAGAGTAGATATTTTTATGGGACTTGATGGAAACTTTTATGTAAATGAAATTAATACATTTCCAGGTATGACACCTACATCTTTATCGCCAGGCTTATGGCAAGTAACAGATGGTATTAATTATGGACAAGTTTTAGATAGAATAATTTCTTATGCGGTTGAGAGGTATCAAAATGCTTAATCTTAGATTAGGTGAAATAGCCAAATTATCAAATGGAAAATTAAATAAAGAAGAATATGGTAATATTGTAATTAATGAGATTTCAAGAGATACAAGAACCATTGAATTTGGAGATATATATTTGCCACTTATTGGTGAAAATTTAAATGGACACTTATTCATAGATGATGCATTTAATTTAGGAGCTAAAGCTACATTTGCAAAAATTGGTGAATATCATAAAGATGATAAACCAATAATATGGGTTGAAGATACTTTACAAGCACTTAGGCAATTTGCAAAAAACTACAGAGAAACTCTTGATTTAAAAGTTATAGCTATTACAGGTTCAAATGGTAAAACAACAACTAAGGATATGGTGGCTAAAGTTGTTTCCAAAAAATATAATGTTACAAAGACATTTGGAAATTTAAACAATCAAATTGGATTACCAATTACACTACTTAGATTTACGCAAGATACACAAGTGGGAGTATGCGAACTTGGAATGTTTGATGGTAAAGGTGGTGAAATAAAGGCAAATTCAGATATTGCAAAACCAGATATAGCAGTTATAACAAATATCGGTGAAGCTCATCTTGACACTTTAATTACTAAAGAAAATATTGCTAAAGAAAAACTTGGCATACTTTCTGGGTTAAAAGAAGATGGTATATTAATATACAACAATGATGATAAAATATTAAAATCAGAAATTTCTAAAATGAACATTAAACAAAAGCTAATCTCTTTTGGTAAAGACAAATCATCAGATTATGTAATTGAAGTAATTGAATCAAACAATGTGGGTAGCTTATTCCTATTAAATGGAGAAGCATACAATGTAAGTTTAATTGGTGAACATCAAGTTTATAATGCTTCAGTAGCAGCAATTGTAGGTCAATTGCTAGAAATATCTAAAACAGATATTTATGATGCAATCTTTAATAGCAGAAATACTACTATGAGGTCAGAACTAATGAATCTAAATGGATTTGATATTCTAAATGATTCATATAAATCTAATCCACAATCTTTAAGAACCGCCTTGAGAACTTTAGATATTCTATCAGGATATACTAGAAAAATAGCTATATTAGGGGATATGCTTGAACTTGGGAGTAATGAAATAGAGCTTCACGAAGAAATTGGGAGAGAAATCCTACCAGAAAACGTAGACTATCTACTACTTTTTGGTCCACTTAGCAAATATACTGCACAAGAAGCCTCAAAGAATTTCCCGCCAAATAGAGTTTTCTATTTCGAGTCAAAACGAGAATTAGTAACAAAAGCAAAATATTTAATAAAAAAAGGAACATTAGTGCTAGTAAAAGCTTCAAGATCAATGCACATGGAAGAAGTTATAGAATCAATTAATTTATTACATGTATAATAAATAAAAACACCTTTGCAGTGAATTAAGAACTGTCCTAAAAGACTGTCCCCAAAATAGGGATTGAAAATAACTTTTAGGAATTTAGTTCATTTTATCTGCTAGGTGTTTTTTTTATTTTTAGAATATCATATATACCGTTACAATTTTAGTATATCACCTCAAATTAAAATAATAATTTTGTATACAAATACCTAAAAATCAACTATACTATAAAGGCGGTAATAGTATGTAAAATTGTAAAACATCAACAATTGTGATAGAATTAATTGATAATTACGAGATATGAGGGGAAAAAATGAAAGATAAAAAGGACTTGTTTATTAATATATTATATGTATTGAGTATTCTTAGTTTAATATTTTTTGCATCACAACTTTTTATTAATAAATTACTTCCTACAAATTATAGGTTTATAATAGTAGTAGTATTGACGATTATATATTTAGTTATAGGTTTTATTTTAGTTAAACACTGTAATAATAAAATAGTATATATTATTTCATCAGTTTTTTTAGTCATATTGCTATTAGTTCAAACTGTTGCAGGTCTTTATATATTTAGAACATATTCTGGTTATAATTCAAGACTTTCAGAAAATAATAAAAAGAAAACAGTTTTTTATATAATCACATTAAAAACTAATAAACAAGTTAATACTGTAGAAGATATGAAAATGGCATCAGTTTACTATGATAAACATGATTCAAAAGAAGATCTTGATGTCCTTAAAGAAGAGATAGAAAGAGTTAATGATAAAATAAAATATGTTGAAGGCTCAGGAGCTTTGGAATTAGCTAAAAATTTAATAAATGGAAAAATTAAATATATGCTGTTAAATGAATCGAGAATTCCTATAATTGAAGAGGGAATAAGTGAATTTAGACAGGCATACAAAGTAGTTAAACTTTTTGGAGATTCTAAAGATGATAAAATAGAAATTGAAAGAGAAGACCACACAAACGCAAAAAATACAGAATTAGGACAAAGCTTTAATCTATTAATTTCTGGTGGGGATTCTTACGGTGGATTAGAATATGATTTAAGATCTGACGTAAATATACTTCTTACAATAAATCCAGAAAGTCATAAAATCCTTATAACTCAAATACCAAGAGATAGTTATGTAATGATGAGAGATTTGGGATATGATAAATTAACTCATTCAAGTACTTATGGAATTAAAACACTTATAGGAACTATTGAAGATTTACTAGAAACTGACATTAATTACTATGTAAAAGTTAATTTCAATTCTTTAGAAGACATAGTAGATGCACTAGGTGGAATTAATGTATATAATGATTATGAATTTACATCTAGAACAAAGGGATTATATTTTTCACATGGACAATTAGAACTAAATGGTGAAGAATCTTTAGAATTTGTTAGAGAAAGATATTCATTACCAAATGGAGAATTTGATAGAGGAAAGAATCAAATGAAAGTTCTTACAGCGATTATAAATAAGGCTATATCACCGAGTATTTTATTTAATTATACTTCAGTATTAGATACGGTGTTAGATTCAATAATAACTAATTTTCCATCATCTAAAATTACAGAGATGATTAATGATCAAATCAAAACTATGGCATCATGGTCTATTGAATCTCATCAAATTGATGGTGAACCTGTAGGAGGACTATATTCTTATACAATGCCAGAATATAGCTTATCATTTGTTGAATTATATGAAGAAGAAATAAACGAAGCTAATAAAAGAATTAAAAGAATATTGGGGAAAAATGTAGTAGAAAGTATAGAAATATTAGAAGAAAGTATAGAAACAGTAGAAGAAGTATATGAAGATTATAATACTGAAGATGTAGATTGGGATTATTAATCATATAAAAATATAACATATTGTTGGAGAACAAAATGAAAAAAAAGAAGAAATTACTTCATTGGCAAATAATTAATATTTTATTATTAATTTTTGATATTGTAGCTATAAACTTTTCTTATATCTTTGCTTTGTTTTTGAGATTTGATTTTGTTTATAGTAGAATTCCTGAAAGATATATATCAGGATTTATAAAGATAGCACCTGTATATACAGTGTTTACTCTAATAGTTTTTTATTTTCTTAAAATGTACAAATCACTTTGGAGATTTGCATCAGTTGAGGAATTACTTAAAGGCGTATATGCATTCTTTATTACGGGAATATTTCATATATTAATAACACTGTTTATATTTCAAAGAATGCCAATTTCATATTATATAGTTGGTGCAATTTTACAATTTATATTAACTACAGGTGTGAGATTTACTTATAGAATATTTTTTACAAATCAAACAAAAAAAAATGTTGATATTATCGAGGTCAAAAATGTTTTAATTATAGGTGCTGGTGAAGCAGGACGTATGATTGCTCAAGATATGAGAAGACATGTTGAAGTAAAATATAATATAAAAGGCTTTATAGATGATAATGCTAACAAATGGGGAAGATATATTTTTGATTTACCAATTTTTGGTGGCAGAGAACAATTAATAGAAATAGCAAAAATGTACGATATTAATCTTATTGTATTAGCTATTCCATCGGCAAGTAAAGATAGAATAAAAGAAATTTTGGAGATAGCTAAAGATACTGAGGCTACATTAAAAATAGTTCCATCATTACCTGATTTAATAAATAGAGATGATGTAAATACATCTCAATTAAAAGATGTAGAAATAGAAGATTTACTTGGAAGAAATCCTATAAAGATAAATACTCAAAATACTCTAAATAATCTAAAAGACAAAGTTGTATTAGTAACTGGCGGTGGTGGAAGTATTGGTTCAGAACTTTGCAGACAAATAGCTTGCAATAGTCCAAAGAAATTAATTATATTTGATATATATGAAAATAATGCTTATGAAATAGAACAAGAGTTAAAGCGTAATTTTCCAAGTCTTGATTTTGTTGCTTTAATTGGATCAGTTAGAGAAGCTAAAAGATTGGATGATGTTTTTGAAGAATACAAACCACAAATAGTTTATCATGCCGCAGCTCACAAGCATGTTCCACTTATGGAAGTAAGCCCAAATGAAGCAATAAAAAACAATATATATGGAACTTATAATACGGCATATGCGGCTCTTAGACATAAAGCAGAAAAATTTATTTTGATATCTACTGACAAAGCTGTAAATCCAACCAATATTATGGGTGCTACTAAACGCGCTTGTGAAATGATAATTCAAATGATGGAAAATGTATCAAAAAATCATGATGATACAATTTTAAGTAAGTTTGAAGCTTTAAATAGAGGTGATTTAAAACCATATGATAACAAATTTGCAACTAAATTTGTTGCAGTAAGATTTGGAAATGTATTAGGGTCAAATGGTTCAGTTATACCTATTTTTAAAAAACAAATAGCAGAAGGTGGACCAGTTACAGTAACACATAAAGATATAATTCGATACTTTATGACTATTTCTGAAGCAGTGGGTTTAGTAATTGAAGCAGGTTTTAATGCGAATGGTGGTGAAATTTTTGTATTAGATATGGGTGAACCAGTTAAAATAGATACACTTGCTAGAAATCTTATTAAATTATCAGGGTTTAAACCAGATGTAGATATAGATATCATATATACTGGATTAAGACCTGGTGAAAAATTATATGAAGAAAAATTAATGGATGAAGAAGGTTTAAACAAAACAAAAAATCGTTTAATTCATATAGCTCAACCATTACAGTTTGAAAATAAAAAATTAATAGATGATATGGAAGAAATGTCCATATTTGCATCGAAAAATGATATAGATAATGCTATAAAATCATTATCCAAGATAGTTCCAACATATCATTCGCCAGAATCAGATTTAAAGAAAAATAAGGATAAATTTACTGAGCTTTATATGGAATCAAAATAGAGGTAATTATGAAATTTGAAAGATTTGAAAATAGAGTATGGCTTTCTTCACCAACTATGCATGGTGAAGAACA
>JAEZZB010000099.1 GCA_023442495.1 Bacillota bacterium | reverse complement strand
TTTCTTCGTTAACTAATGTTACGTAAGGTCCTAACCATGAAGCTGTTGTAGCTAAGTCGAAGATTTCTTCATTAGCTGCAGCTCCTCTAGCTGCTAAACCAACTTTTTCAGCATAGTTGTCCCAACCGTAAGTAATAAGACTAACATGATATCCAGCATTTAATTCATCTAATCTTTTATTTAATGCTTCTTCAATCATGCCTTTTCCTGTTCCACTTGCTAATACCATGTATTTAATTACTGGTACATCAGATGTTTCACCATCTGTTTGTGGTGTTTCATTTCCACCGTTAGTTTCAACAGTAGTTTCTTTGTTTGGATCTTTATTTGATGGACCACAAGCAACTAATGCAAACACCATTACTAATGCTAGTAGTAAAGCTACTAATCTTTTCATATCATCCTCCTGATATATTTGTTTTTGATTGTGATATTCTTCTATCATCTTCACAATATTATTTTACTATTAAATTAAAACTTTGGCAACGATATCATAAAGTTAGAATGCGTTTTCAAAAAATTGCTTTTTGATATAATCAACTGCAACTATTTTCATTTTGTAAATAATTTGTAAGAATATTTATACGTCTATCTCCCTAAAACAGTTGTCGAACTGATTAATTATACATTTTGTACAAGTTTTAAAATGTTTCATTTAAAAGAATTAATGAAAACATCTATCACAGCTATTCATATTCAAAAAAATATCCGACGGATATTCCCGACGGATATCATTATTTATTAATTCTAAATTATTCCTTAACTGCACCAAGTGTTAATCCTTGTACAAAATATCTTTGGAAGAATGGATATGATAAAGCAATTGGTAATGTAGTGATTACTACAATCGCCATTCTTATACCATCAGAAGGTAAGTCCTTCATAACGTCTTTTGCCGCAGAACCCATTTGACTTCCTTTAAGAATAACATTTTCTATTGTTCTTTGTACTTGAATTAATAAGTATTGAAGTGTTGTCCATTCAGAATTTGATTCAAGATACATCATCGCATTAAACCAGTCATTCCAATATGCAAGTGTTAGGAAAAGTCCTATAGTTGCAATACCTGGTAATGAAATCGGTAAAACGATTTTGAAGAAAATCGCAAATTCTGATGCACCGTCAATCATCGCTGCTTCAATTAATGAAAATGGAACTGATGTTTGGAAGAAAGTTCTCATAACTACCAAATAAAATGTGTTAAACATTAATGGTAATAGTAAAGCTAAAGGATTATCTCTTAATCCTAAGAATCTTATCATTACTATATAGTTAGCAACCATACCACCACCAAATAGCATCGGTATAAATGCAACTGTGTTAAAGAATTTTCTATAAGTAAAGTCACTTCTTGACATCGCATATGCATAAGTTGTAATAACTCCTAAACCACTGATAGTACCTATTATTGTAACTGCTACTGAGTTTAAGAAGTTTCTTATAATACTTGTACCACCTGAAAGTAATGTTTTATAAGCGGCAAGTGTAAATTCTGATGGAATTAATTGATATCCATATCTTTGAATTGATTCTTTTGTAGAAACTGATATTGAAATTACATAAAGTAATGGGAATATACACATAACAGCAACTGCAATTAATACAATATGGAATAATACATTTGTGCCATTTGATATAGATGTACTATCTTTATATTTTCTCTTAGCCATAATTCCCTCCTTTTAGTAAATCGCTCTATCAGGATCATATCTCTTAACAATCTTGTTAGCAAAGAATATTAAAATAAATCCTATTACTGATTGTACAAATGAGATAGCTGCTGATTGACTTATATTTTGACTTTGTATCAATAATTTATAGATATAGGTATCTATTACTTCTGAAATGTTTCTTAGTGCTGCAGTACCACCACCAGTTATTGGTATATGGTAGAACAAACCGAAGTCTGATCTAAATATTGATCCAAGTCCCAATATGAAGATAATTATAATTACAGGTGTTAATAATGGAACTGTAATATATCTTGCTTGTTGTGTCTTTGACGCACCGTCTATAGCTGCCGCTTCATATAAAGATTTATCAATACCTGTAAGCGCAGCCAAATAAATAATCGTATTATATCCTAAGTTTTTCCACACACTTAAGAATGTGAATATGAATGGCCAATATTTTGGCGTTCTATACCAATCAACTCCTTTGCCACCAAATAATCCAATTATTTTATTAATTAAACCTGTTTGTGGACTTAATAATGCATATATTGAATATGAAATTACTATCCATGATAGGAAATATGGTAAGAATGATGCTGTTTGATATACTTTCGCCATTCTCTTTTGTAATAATTCATGCAGCATAATAGCAATCAATAATGGAACTATAATATTTAATACCATAAATACTAGATTGTAGAAAATTGTATTTCTTAAAATTAATCCAGCATCTTTTGTAGTAAAAAATATTCTAAAATTCTTCAATGTCCATTCACTAGCAAATAAACTTGAAATGAAGTTCCCAGTAGTATTTTTAAAATCTTTGAAAGCTATAAGTAACCCAAACATTGGAAGATAGCTAAATACCATCATCCAAACAAATCCAGGTATAGTAAATAAAGCAATCTGATTATTACGTTTTCTTCTGTCCTTAGACATTTTTTGCTTTTTCATATTTACTCCTTCTATTTTTTTGATTTTTTTCTATAAGTATATGCACATATACTAATATTGCAGATATAGCAGGTATTCCTACTACAACTACTAAAAATGGATTGAATTGAAATCTATAAACTAAAAATGAAAATGCAACCGCAATTATTATCGATATAATTCCATACAAAAATGTCAATATCACAGAATTATTTATCATATCTCTTAAACTTGTTTTTTCATAAAGAGCAAATTGCATATTAGTGTATAAAAGAATTGGAACTAATAAAAGTATTATCATAAAAAATATTATATAGAATAATTTACTAATATCTTGTATAATTATATATACACTATTTAGACCTACGTATAATAAACTTATACATAACAAATTAAATAAATAATTTGAAAAAAATCTATCTACTAAAGACTTTAAAAAATAAGGTTTATAGTAATATCCATCTTTAACAAATACTTCATATCCAGCATATATTGTGCATTTCAAAGCTACTAAATATAATGTAACGAGTGGTATAAAAATTAGCGGCGTTTTAATCATGTCTTCACTAAATGTTAAATCTATCAATAATAATGGTAGAGCGAGTAACACTACAAAGAAAACATTAATTACATAAGCTACTACTTTTTCTGAAAAACTAAAAAACCACTCAACAAATTTTTGTCCGTTCATTAAATTAAACTTAACTCTGTTTCTTTATCAAATAGATGAAGTTTATCTGCATTAATTACTAGATTAAGTTCTTTAACATCTATATCGAATTTGTTTACATCAACATTTAATTTTGATAAAACTCTTGTACCTTCAATATCGCCGTGAACAATGAATTCATGACCTAATAATTCTACTACACTTACATCCATGTGTAATGTATTAGAAACTTCATAATCTTCTGTAACGAAATCTTCGGCAATAAGTTCTTCCGGTCTCATACCTAAAGTAACTTCTTTACCTTCATATTCATCAACTATATCTTGTTTATTTTTAGGGAAAACAATACTTAATCCACCTTTAACAAATTTACCATTTTGTATAGTACCCTCTATAAAATTCATAGCTGGTGACCCAATAAATGAAGCTACGAATTTGTTAACTGGATGTTGGTAAATCTCTTTAGGTGTACCAATTTGTTGGATATATCCCTTATTCATAACAACTAATCTTGTAGCCATTGTCATAGCTTCTGTTTGGTCGTGTGTAACATAGATTGTCGTTGTACCAAGTTTTCTATGTAATTCAATGATTTCAGATCTCATTTGAACTCTTAATTTAGCATCCAAGTTTGAAAGAGGTTCGTCCATTAAGAATACTTGTGCATCTCTTACGATAGCTCTACCTAAAGCCACTCTTTGTCTTTGTCCACCTGAAAGTTGTTTTGGTTTTCTATCTAA